>JADLEZ010000178.1 GCA_020845855.1 Burkholderiales bacterium | reverse complement strand
TCTCAGACCAGCTACCGATCGTCGCCTTGGTAATCCATTACCCCACCAACTAGCTAATCGGACATCGGCCGCTCCGAAAGCGCAAGGCCTTGCGGTCCCCTGCTTTCCTGCGTACAGAATATGCGGTATTAGCGCCGCTTTCGCGGCGTTATCCCCCACTTCCGGGTACGTTCCGATGCATTCCTCACCCGTTCGCCGCTCGCCGCCAGGGTTGCCCCCGCGCTGCCGCTCGACTTGCATGTGTAAAGCATGCCGCCAGCGTTCAATCTGAGCCAGGATCAAACTCTTCAGTTTGATCTTGCAAGTAAACTCATACTGACGTTGGCCCTGCCTCTTCCGCAAGCTCGCGCCGCGGAAACGACAAGACTTACTTCCAGTGTGAGCACTTCGTTTTCCTTGGCTTCACCCAGCACTCGCTTTAGTTGACACCAAGCGAGCACCGGGCCCACCTACGAGCACCCACACCTATCGGTTGCAAATTGTTAAAGAGCGTCGCTGCCCGTTCTGACACTCATTCGGCACACTGTCCCCGGGGTCGTGCGATGCTTCCAGGGAAAATTCTAGCAGCGAAGAAGCGCGATTATAGGATGATTCCAGGGATCGGTCAACACCAACTTTTGCACGGATCGGCAGATGGGGGCGCCCCGTGGCGCCGCAAGATGCGCGCCTCGAGGCTGTCCGGCCGCAACGACGCATGCCCTGGCGCGGGCGGCAGCCGTTACAAGCACTGCCACGGCGCTTTGCCGCCCTCCTCGGCCGGACGCTCCAAGACCGCATGGGCGGGCCTCGGGATGACACCGTGGGATTTGTCGCGGGCGTGCGCCTCCTTCTCGCTCCGCTATCGGCGAAGAAACTCGGCGAGCGCGCTGACCGGCGCCGGGTCGTCGAAGATCCGGCCGTGCGCGGCGCGGATGCGCGCCGACAAGTCCTCACGGTGCGCCCGGTTGGTCGCGATCGCCGCCACCTTGCTCGCATAGTCCGCGGCGTCGCGCGCGACGAGCTCCGGCAAGCCCATCAGCGTGAGCATGCCGAAGCTTTGCCGGCCGCGCATGAAGCGTCCCGGCAGCGTCACGATCGGCAGCCCGCAAGCGAGCGCGTCGAGGCTCGTGTTGCCGCCCGACCAGCGCAGCGTGTCGAGCATCACGTCGCACAGCGAATTGATGCGCAGGAAATCCGCGTGCGGCACCGGCTTCGTCACGTGCAGCCGCGCGGCGGGCACGCCGCTGCGGGCGAGGCGGTCGCGGAAGCGTGCGGTCAGCACGGGATCGCGACCCTCGAACACGACCAGCACCGCGTCGGGCGCGGCGGCGAGCACCTGCGCGAACAGCGCGTCGTTGTCGGGATGGATCTTGAACAGCGACTGCGGGCACAGGAGCAGCGGCACGTCGGGCGGCAAGCCGAATTGCGCGCGCGTGGCGTCGTCGGGCGCCGCGGGCGCGGCATAGCGCGTGCCGATCCCCGGCAGCGTCACCAGGCGCTCGCTGTAGTGATCGACCGCGTCGGCGGGCTCCATCACGGCACTCGAGAAGAACACGTCGATGGCAGGGAGCCCGGTGGTGACCGGGTGTCCCCAGCCCGCGCATTGCAGCGGCGCAAGCCTCATCGCGGCCAGCGCGAACGGTACGGCCCCCATGCCGAGCTCCGGGTACACGAGCACGTCGAGCGCATCCGAGCGCACGCGCGGTGCGACCTGCGACGGCCGCCACCACGGGCAATGGCGGAAGGTATCGGCCCGCTGCGCGATCCGCTGCGCCACGGGGTCGACGCCGGGGAGCAGGTGATACGCGAACACCTCGAAGTCGTCGCGCGGCAGGTCGGTCACCCAGCGCTCGAAGTAGCGCCCCACCGTGCCGTCGCGAAAGAACGTCGACAGGAAACCGACCCTCACCTTCGCGCTGCCGCGCGCGCGCCGCGGCAACGGCGCGATCCATTCCGGCGCCGCCGCGCGCAGCATGCCGATGGCGAGCGCGCCGTAGCGCGCCTGCAACTCCTTGTCGTCTTCCCCCTGGTAGGCGAGCAGGAAGTTGGAAAAGCGCAACTCGTCCTGCATGCGCTCGGCCGCGAGGCGCCGCGCGCGCGCCGGCAGCTCGCGCTCGACGCTGGCCAGGCCCTCCGCGTACGAAGCCCGCGCGGCGGATGCCGCCGCACCGTCCGCCGGCACCATCGGCAGCGCGAGCGCGCTGCCGAGCGACGCGCGCAGCATCGACGGGTCGCGGCGCAGCGCTTCGGCGAACGCCTGGCGCGCACCGGCGAGGTCGTCGCGCTCGGCACGCGTCTGCCCCAGGTACAGGCACGCGATCGCGTCGCGCGGATCGATCTGCGCCGCGCGCTCGAACAGCGTCGCCGCCGGGGCGAGTTCGCTGCGGTCGCGCAGGAGGCCGGCGAGTCCAAGCATCGCCCCGCGCTGCTTGGGATCGAGCGCGAGCGCCCGGCGCAGCGCCTGCTCCCCGCCCGCCTCGTCTCCCACCTCGCGCCGCAGCGTGCCCAGGTTCGCCCACGCCAGCGTGTAGTTGGCGTCCACGGCCACCGCGCGCTCCGCCGCGCGCACGGCATCGTGCGTGCGACCAGCGGCACGCAGGGCATTGGCAAGATTATTCCAGCCGCGCGGGTATGCCGGATCCGCGCGCGTGGCGCGCGTGAACGCATCGACGGCACGCTCGCCGTGGCTCGCGTCGGCGCAGAGGATGCCGAGATCGTTCCAGAGCCGGGCCTGCGAGCCGTCGAGCGCCAGCGCGCCCTCGAGGTCGAGGATCGCGCGCGGCAGGTCGCGCAGCTCTTCATACGCGCGCGACCGCAGGACGAGCGCGTTGAACCGATCGGCGACCGGCAGCGCCGCGCTCGCGAGCAGCGCGTCGGCAGCGGCACGCGCGCCCGGCGCGTCACCGGCGGCAAGCCTGGCCTGGATCGCGGCGACGCTCATCGATCCCCCGGAAGCGGCGCTGCGCGCCGCCTCCCCCCAGGCCGTCCATGCGAGCGGGGCGAAGCCCAGGCGCGCAGCGCGCGTCCGCGAGCGTGGATGGCGGCCGACGCGCACTCGTCGCGCGCCATCGCCGACTCGCCAAGGAGGCCGCGCGGCGCGCCTCGAGGCGGCTCCGCGGCGCTCATGGCGAAGCTGCCATCGCCGCGAGATACGCCGCTTCGAGGTGACGCGTGTACGCGGGCATGTCGGTCAGCGGCGAGTGCGCGATGCCGGCCGCGATCGCGGAGCGCACGGTGTGGCGAAATTCGGCGTCGTCGGCGAGCCGCACGGCAACGGCCACGTACTCGGGTCCCGTTTGCGCGATGGTCTGCGTGACGCCCGCGTTGGCGAGGATCGAGTACGTGGTGCGCTCGCCGTGCCGCTTGCCGAGGAGCGTGACCACGGGCACATTCATCGCGAGCGCTTCGATCGTCCCGTTCACGCCGCCGAACGGCATGGTGTCGAGGACGAAGTCGATGAGATAGTAGCGCGCCTGGTTCTGCGCGTCGTCGCGTCCCTGGGGCAGGAACAGGAGCCGCTCCCCGGCAATGCCGGCCGCGGCCGCAAGACGCACGTAGCTCGCGCGCATCGCCGGATTGGCGGGTGAGAACGCAAGTAACGCCCGCGGGACGCGCGCAAGCACTTCGCGCCACAGCCGCAGGCAGCGGCGCGAAAGCTTGAGCGGACTGACGAAGGCGCCGATGACGACCGCGTCGGAGGAGATGCCGAGCGCACTGCGATGGAACGGGTGCGATGCGGCGGGTTCCACGCGGCGGAACGGAAAGACGCAGCCTTCCATCGCGAGCAGCCGCTCGATCATGAATTCCTGGCTCTCCGGCACGTCGGCGTAACGGTCGGTCAGCTTGAAGCCGACCTGCGACAGGCCGACCACACCCGCGCTGGCCACGTGCGTGAGTTGCACGCGGGCCGGCTTGCGCGCAAGGACGCCAGGCCGCGAGCCCTGCGTGTGCGTCGACAGGTCGACCAGGAGATCGAGGTCGTCGGCGAGCACCTCCGCCACCGCTGCCGCGTCGTCCAGGCCCGCGATCTCGACGAAGCGGTGCGCCACGCCCTCGAAGCGCTGCGTCCACTCGTCGCGCGCGCGCGCGTTGGAATAGAAATGGAGCTCGAAGCGATCGCGATCGTGATACTGGACCGCCTGCCACATCATCTTGCCCATGACATGGTTGCGCAGGTCGCCGGACAGGTAGCCGATGCGCAGCGGTCCCGGCTTGCGCCGCGCGGGAAGCTCCACGCGCGCGCCGTACACCCGCGGCACGACCCCGTCGTAGGCCTGCGCGAGGCGCAACAGAACCGACGGCTCGATGTCGAAAAAGAGCAATAGGTACAGCAGCGACTCGAGGCAATCGGCGAGCTCGTCCTCGTCGCGGGCGTGGAACTCGTCGCGGCGCAGGCCGTCGAGGTAGCGCTGCAGGCGATCGAAGTCCGCCAGGTGCTGGCACGCCTCGAGCGCGTAGACCGCGAGCGGCAGCGCGGAAGGGCAGTGCGTCTCGAACGCGCGAAAGTTGGCGAGCCAGGCGTCGATGTCGCCCGCCGCGAGGAGCACGTCACCGAGGTGCTTGTACGCGCCGACCTGCGCGGGGTCCGCGCGCAACACCTGCGTGTAGGCAGCGATCGCAGCTTCGCGATTGCCCTGCTCCTGGAACAGCACGCCCAGGTTGAAATCGGCCGCGATCATGTCCGGCCGGAAAGTGAGGGCGCGCTGATAGGCGCGGGCGCCGGCCGGCGCGTCGCCCTTGCGCTGAAGCGCGACGCCATGCTCGAAGTGGGCGTCGGCGTCGGCCGGCGCGAGCAGGAGTACACGTTCGCAGGCGGCGATCGCCGCCTGCGTGTCGCGCCGGCGCAGATGAATGCGCCCGAGCGCGCGCCACAGGGCGTCCTCGCCCGGGCTGCGCGCGAGGCCTTCTTCGATGAGGGTCAGCGCGCGCGAGGCGTCGCCTTCGGCAAGCGCGAGATCGGCGGCGGCTACGCGGACTTCGCTGAATCCGGGCTCGGCCGCCAGCGCTGCCGCGAATGCTTCCTGCGCCCGCGTGCGATCGTTGATGGCGGCTGCCGCCACACCCGCGAGGTGCAGCGCCGGCGCGAAGCGCGGCTGGTGCGCGAGCACGTTCGCATAGCCCGCGGATGCCTGCGCGAGATTGCCATCGCGGTGCGCGAGCACGGCCGCGTCCCAGGCGCCGGCGAGCGCGTCGGCGGAAAGCGTTCCGCCGGTGAGGTCGACGCCTGCCATCGCGCGTTCGAGGTCGCGCGCGCCGGCGAAGGCCCGGTCGATCACCGGCTCGCGGTGCAGCGGCGCACCAACGTCCAGTGCCCACACGGCTCGCGCGGGTCGCGCGAGCAGCATGCGTGCCGTCGGCGCCGCGAGCCCGGCGGCATCGACCAGCACGTCGCAGTCGCGCGCGGCGAGGACCTTGGCCGCGTTGGCGCCGGCAGGCAACTCGAGCGTCACGAACACGGCAGCGTTGACGGCGCCGGCCAGCGCCGCGCGCGTCGCATCCGCATCCGCGGTGCACACGACCACCAGCGACAGAGGGCGCGCGCCCGCGACCGAGCGCAGCGCTTCGGCTGCCGCGTGCCAGGATGCCGATGCCTGCGGCGGGAGCAGCCACGCGACGCGAAGCAAGGTCCCGCCGGTGCGCTGCGGCCACAACAACGGCACCGCCGGGCGGGGCAGCGCCGCGCACAGCGCGCAGTACGCAGCCGTGAAGTGCCCGGCGAGGTGCGGCTGCCGCGCATGCAGCGCCACGGCAAGACGGCGCAACGACTCGACGTCGTCGCCGGTCACGCGTCGCGCCGCCACGGCGTCGGGGAGCATCACACCGCTTTCGGCAAGCGCGGCCAGCAGCGCCGTCGGCAGCGTCGCCGCGTGCGGCGTCAGCGCGGCGACCAGTCGGGCGAACTCGTCGCCGTCGCGCGCCTGTGCCAGCGCCCGCGCCAGCGCGCCCGCGAGCGACGGCGCGTGCGCGAGCGACGGATCGGCGGCGACGTCCCGCGCGCATGCATCCAATGCCGCGCGGTCGCCGGCCGCGGCGCGGGCGGCGTGCGCGGTGGCGCGCGCGCGCGCATCGGCCGGCGCCAGCGCCGCGGCCTCGTCGCCGATCTCGCGCGCCAGCGCGTAATCGCCCTGCGCCATGGCGGCCTCCGCAAGCGCCAAGCGCGGGGGCAGGAACGTGGCATCGATCCGCGCCGACGCCCGCCACGCGTCCACCGCCTCGCGCGCGAGCCCCAGTTGCCACCACGCCTCGCCTAAGTGGAAGTGCGGCACCGGCGAGCGCGGGTCTTCGCGCGCGGCGCGGCGATAGCACGGAATCGCGTCGGCGGCGCGTCCCTGCTCCTGGTGGGCTCGCCCGCGCGCGAGCCACGTGGCGAATCCGCCCGAACTCATCACTTGAGCCGCGCGCGCAGCGCCGACACCACCGATGCCGGAGCGATGCGGAACAGGAAGCGTCCGGCGGTCGTGTGGCGCCGATTCGCCGCCGCGCGCGCAAGGCGTGCGAACAGTCCCGGCGCGGCGGGTCGGCGCGGGTTCGTGGGCGGCGGCGGCTCCCACGCCACGTAGCTCAACGCGTAGCGCAGCCGCGCGGGCTCGAGCGGCGCGAGGCTGCGATGCGCGGCAGGATCGGCCGCGGCCTCGTACAGCGCGAGTGTCGCTTCGGTCATCCGCGCCTGCGCGTCAGGCGCGCGCTCGCGGGCGCGCTGGGCCGCCGTGCGCAGTGCGTCATCGTCGGCGAGCGCGCGCAGGATGCGGTCCAGCATGGACGCTTCGTCGCGCCACTCGGCGTCGGTCATCACGAACCCCGCGCCGATGGCGCGCACCCGCTCCGGCAGCGCGCCGATCGGCGGGACCAGCGCGGGCCTCCCGAGGGCCCACGCCTCCGACAGCGTGTAGCTGAACGATTCCGGTCCCGCGGACGGAAACAGCACCAGGCGCACCCGGTAGTGTGCGAACAGCTCGGGCAAGTCGGACGTGTCGTAGTGACCGTGCACGGTGAACCGCGCATCCGGCGACTGCATGGGCTCGTGCTGGAAGTCGAGGTAGCCGACGAGCACGAAGCGCACGCGCGCACCCTGCTTGCGCGCGATCTCCACCAGGCGCTCTAAGCGGCGCGCGCCCTTGTCGGGGCCGATCGCTCCCATCACCGCGACGGTCGGCACGCCGTCGTCCGGCAGCAGCACGACCGTGCGCGCCCCCGGCCTGGGCGATGCGAAGCCGGCGTGGCTGCCGTGCTCGATCACGGTGGCCGGGCAGTCGGGAAAGTAGCGCGCGAGCGTGTCCGCGGCCCATTGCGACGGCGCGATGCGGAACGCAGCGCCGCGGAGGAGCGCGTGGTGCTGCGTGCGCCAGGCCTCGATGTCCACGCCCGCGAACGTTTCCTGCGCGGCGAGGCAGCGCCGGCACACCGCAGGGTCCACCTGCGCACCGCAATACATGCCGTCGGGACCGTGGAAGGTGATGGTCGGGCATGCGACAAACAGGTCGTGCACGGTGTAGCCGTAAGGGATGGGCAAATCCGCGAGCGCTTCGACAATGCCGGCGCGGCTCGCGGAAATGTGGTGCAGGTGCACGAGGCCGATGCCGAACGTGGCGCACACGCCCCTTACGAACTGCCGCCAGGATTCCTGCGGCGGCCGCCAGAAGTCGAAAGTGACGACGGTCCCGTCGCCGCGATGTTCCTCGACCTGCCAGCGGTCGCCAACCGCGATCGCCAGGTAGTGCCGCCAGCGCTCGCGCGAGCCATAGATGAGCCCGCGCACGTGCGCCTCGGTGCCGCCGCCGTGATGGTGCGTGACGTGGAGCACGCCGCGTCCGGGTGTGGCATCCGCCGCGAGCCGCATCTGCGCCGCCTGCCGCAACGGCCGCAGCGGATCGGCAGCGATGTACGCGCGCACCATGTCGAGGTAGTGCGGATGGCGCGCGACGAGCACCTCGATGTTGCGCGGGCCGAGCTCGTCCTTGCGGCCCGCGAACGAGCGGCCGCCGGTATGCACCACGAAGGCGTTGTCGGCCAGCACGTTGCGCCAGCCCGCGGCCGCGGCGCGCCGACAGAGGTCGTTCTCCTCCCCGTATCCCGCGCCGAACACCGGATCGAAGATGCCGACGTCGTCGATCAGCGCGCGCCGGACATACATGCAGAATCCCACGCCGGTCGGCAAATCGGGGTACGTGGGCACGGCGACCGCGCGAATCGCCGCGGCGATGGGTGCGGGGTCGGCGCCCGGCGGCCACGGGTTGTTCTCGCAGAAATTCGGGAAGGACAGGATCTCGGCGTTGTTCGAGAACGGCGTGATGGTCCCGATGCGCGCATCGGTCGCCGCGCAGTGCATGATCGCGTCGAGCCAGCCGGCGGTGACGATGGTGTCCGAGTTCTGCAGGATCACGTCCGCGCGCGAAAGCTGCATGCCGCGGTTGGCGGTCCCGGTGAAGCCGAGGTTCGCCTCGTTGCGCATCAGCACCACCTGCGGATGCGCGCGCGCTTCGATCTGGCCGAACAGTTCGCGGATGCGCGGATCCGGCGACGCGTCGTCGATCAGCACCACGCGCACGTCCGGGCGCAGGTGCGCGAGCACGCTCGCCAGGCACTCGCGCACGTCGTCCGGCGCGTTGTACACCGGGATGACGATATCGATGACGAAATGGGCGCCTGTATGATCCCCCCGAAGCGGCGCTTGCGCGCCGCCTCCCCCCAGGGGGCGAGCGCCTTGGGGCGGCCCTGCGGCGCTCATCGTTGCAGGCGCTGCCACAGAAGCTTGCAGCGCAGCCAGGGCAGCGCAAGCCACCAGCGCACGCTCTGGCGGTAGGCGATGATGCGCTCCTGCGCCGTCACCGCGCGCTCGAGCCGCTGCGCTTCGGCCTCCAGGGCGCCGATCGCCTGCCGCGCCGACGCCGCCTCGGCCGCGCGCGCGGCCGCTTCGCCCGTGCGGGCGGCCGCCTCGCGCTCGCACTCCTCTCTTGCCGTGTCGCGCTCACCGAGTGCGTCGGCCACAGACGCGCTGGCCGCCGCGAGCTGCGCGTCGCGCTCCTCGACCAGCCGCTCGCGGTACGCGACGAGCTCCTCGAGGTGCCGGATGTGCGCGGCCGACTTGTCGAGCGCGCCGTCGCGCTCCGCGAGCAGGCCGTCGAGTCGGAGCAACTCCGCCGCCTGCGCGTCCAGGCGCGCAAGCTCCGACTCCTCGCGGTCGGAGAACAGCGACAGCATCGGCGCGGGAGGCGGCAATACCTCCGCGCGCTTCGCGGCCACCACGACGTGATACATCGCGGCGGGCGGCGGCGCACGGTCGACCGTGCCGTTGCCGTCAACCCACGCCTCGCACGCCTCGGCTGCGTCCTCGCTCCAGATCGCGGACCCGAGGTAGCGGCGCTGGCGGTACCAGCGCTGCGCCGGGAAGTGCGTCGCGAGCAGCGCGGCAAGCTCGTCGCGCGGCGGCTCGTGCTCGTGGAACGGATTGCAGTACCCGCGCGCCAGCGAGTACTCGGCCGGATTCGGCACCGACAGCACGAGCACGCCCTCGTCAGTCAACACGCGCCCGATGTCGGCGAGCATGCGCGGCTGCAGCTCGCGCGGCAGGTGCTCGAGGGTCTCGAAGGAAACCGCGAGATCGACGCTCGCCGCGGGCAGCGGCAGCGCCGCCGCCGAGCCGGTTTCGAAGCGCAGGTTCGGCGTGCCGGCGTAGGCCGCACGCGCATGGGCGACAGCGGCGTCGGCTATGTCGACCCCGATAACACTCCGTGACACGGCGGCGAGGAGCGCGCTGCCGTAGCCTTCGCCGCACGCAACGTCGAGCACGCGTTGCCCGCCGGCGAAGCGGCGCGCGAACGCGTAGCGATGCCAGTGCTCGTGCGCGATCTCGCCGGCCACACCCGGCACGAAGCGCTCGCCGGTGAATTCCAGGGCCGCCATGCTATTGCAGCACGAATGCTTCCGCCGGCCCGAGCGTGAAATACTCGCCAGCCTTCGCGGCGGGCGAGAACGCGAGCGCTTGAAAGGACGTAGCGTCGGGGGCGACGAGACGCAACTGGTTGTGGGTGACGAGGTTCATGCACGGCCGCGACTTGAGCGTCTCGTCGAAGTGCCAGGGATTGTCTCGGCGCAGGCCGTCGAGCACCAGCCATTTCAAGTTGTGCTCGAAAAACGACGACAGGTTGGCCGAGCGCAGGTTGAGGCAGGCGACATCCGCGCACCGGACCCGTGCCGGCAGCGCGTACTCGACCCGTGGCCGGTCCGCGGTGGCGACGTACAGGCGGGCACCGGCGGCCACCTCCTCCACGAGCTGAGCACCGCTGACCGCCGACGGCGCGGCCGCCACGCGCGCGACCGGCCGCGCCTTGACGAGGTCGCACGCGAAGGACAGCGAATCGGTCTCGCTGCGCAGGTTGATGCCGTTGAACTTGCCGACCGTCGACGTCGCGCACGCCGTGGGCACCAGGTCGAAGCCGCACATCGCGGCCAGGCGGCGCAGGCTCTCCTCGCTGTGCAGCCAGCGATGCCCGGAAAAGCGCAGGCCCATGTTCAGCGCGTCGGCGCCGGTCTCCACCCCGAACGCCTGGTGCAGGAGCTCGTCCGGCGCAGGCTGGTAGTCCGTGCTGTACTCGACCAGGCGCGGCAGGCTCGGCATCAGCACGCGCGCCACCTTGCCGGGCCGCAGCACGCGGTTCGCGTTGCACAGGATGTACGCCTGCTCCGCGTAGAAGAAATGCTCGAGCACATCCTCCGAGAATACGCCTTCGACCGCGCCCGACCAGGCCTCCGGCCATACGTCGAGCAGGTTCCACGCGGCCACGCGGTCGTCGTGCGGAAGGAAGTCGAGGTTGACGAAGCCGTCGAGCACGCGCTCGCCGCAGCCCAGGTGAACGTACAGCGGCGGCGCGGCCGGCGGCGCCGCGTTGGTGCCCCAGAGATAGTTGGCGGCGAGCGCAGGATTCTCCTGCGCGAGGCGGCGCAACGAGAAAGCGGGCGTGGCCGGTCCGGCCGGGGCGCGGGTCCAGCGTTTGAGCAGGGACATCGCTACCCCGGCACCCCTGCGGCACGGCGTGCGGCCTCGTCCACGGCGTCTCGCGCGCCCGGCGGCTCGGCAGGCGGCGTTGCTTTCGCGAGCAGGCTGCGATAAAGCGCGTCGGCGACGCGCGCGTCGTCCTGCGCATCGTCGTCGGCCGCGCGGGCGAGCTGCGACCTCTTCGCCAGCGCCATCGCATTCTCCGGGGCCGTCAGCGACATGAGCTGGTCGAGGAGCGCGTCGACCTCGGGCCACGCGTCGATGAGCCATCCCGCGCCGGTGACCTCGACGCGCTCGCGCAGCGCGCCGCGCGGCGGAACGAGCACCGGCCTTCCCGCCGACCACGCCTCGCTCAGCGTATAGCTGAAGGTCTCGGGCCAGATGGTGGGGAAGACGACGAGTCCGACGCGGTACGCGTCGAGCAGCGGCTCGATCTCGTCGCGGCGGTACGGACCGTGGACCGTCAGCACGTGGTCCGCCGACTGGTCGCGGCTCTGCCGATCCGTGTAGCCGATCACCACGAGGCGCAACGGCAGGTCCCGCTCGCGGATGCGTGCGGCCATCGCCTCGACGATGCGTGCGCCCTTCTCGGGACCGATGGCGCCCAGCATGCCGACGTGGCGCAAGCCGTCGTCCGGAAGCGGGAAAGCGTTGGGCATCTCGCCCGCGTCGAGCGGATACACCGGCGCCGCGTGCGGGGGCGCGACCGTCACTTCGATGCCCGGGAAATACTTGCCGAGCGTGGTTGCTGCCCACCGCGAGGGCGCGTACACCTTGCGCGCGGCCGCGAGGAAGCGCCGATGCCGCTCGCGCCACGCGACGATGTCCGTGCCTGCGTGCGCGGGAAAGCCGGCGAGGCACTTGCGGCACGCCGCCGGGTCGGTGGTCGCATCGCAGTAGTTGCCCTGACTGTCGATGAGGTAGACGGTCGGGCACGGCAGATACATGTCGTGCGCCGAGTAGCAATATGGCACGCCCGCGCGCGTGAGGGCTTCGATGAGGTCGTCGCCGCCGCCGACGAGGCTGTGAACGTGCGCGACACCGATGCGCAGCCACGCACAGATCGTGAGCAGCCAGCGCGGGTCCGCCCCCGGGCGCGGCCAGGCGTAGCCAGGCGCGTCGTCGGTGGCGGCTGGCTTGACCACGAAGCGGTCGGCATGGACGCGCAGGAAGTAGTGCCGGTAGTGGGTGCCGGATGCCGCGATCAGTTCGCGGATGTATTTCTCGGTGCCACCGCCGCGCGCGTGCACGACGTGCACCACGCCGGGTCTCTTGTCCCCCAGCTCGGTCTGCAAGCTCACGGGACTACCCTTCGCGCTCACGACGCGTCGTGCCAGTGGTGCGGCAGGCGCACGAATCCCATCTCGCGCGACGAGCCGGTGACGGTGAAACTGCGCTCGACGTGGTCGAACAGCCGCACGCCCTCGGGGTCGAGCGCGTGCGCCCGCGCGAAGTACTTCCCCGGCAGGAGCGCGAGATCGGGCAGCGACACGGCGAAGGCGAAGCGGTCGTTGGCGAGCTTGCGCGGGACGACACCTTCCATGTCGGTGGCCACCCCGTACACGGGCGTGCCGTCCGCGCGCACGATCCCGAACAGCACCACCGGCGCGCGCCCATCCGGCGAGTAGACCTCGCCTTGCACCGACAGCGTCTGCCCCTGCGCAACGTACTCCCCGGGGGCGATCGCGAGCGACTGGATCGCGTACACACCCGCGGAGGCGGCCTGCGCCGGCGCGAGCGGCTCGCGCGAGCGCGCCGACTTCTCCTCGTGGTAGGCGAGGTACGCCTGGGTCACGTCCATCGCCGGACCGTCGCGCTCGACGCGCCCGTCACGCAGCCAGACCGCGTTGCGGCAGAGCTTTTGCACGTGGTACATGCTGTGCGAGCACAAGAGCAGCGTGCCGCCGTCGCGCAGGTAGTCCTCCATCCACGCGATGCACTTCTTCTGGAAGGACTCGTCGCCCACCGCGAGCACCTCGTCGGTGATGAGGATGTGCGGCCGCAGCGCCGTGGCCACCGCGAAGCCCAGCCGCACGACCATCCCGGAAGAATAATGCTTGATCGGGTCGTGGATGTGCTCGCCGATGTCGGCGAAAGCGACGATCTCCTCCCGCTTGGCGGCGATCTCGGCCGGCGACAGGCCGAGCAGCGCGGCGGCGAGGTCGATGTTGGCGAGGCCGGTGTAGTCGGGGTGGAATCCGGAGCCGAGCTCCAGCAGCGCCCCGACGCGGCCGTGGACGGTGACGGTGCCGCGGGTCGGCGCGATCACGCCGGCGACGATCTTAAGAAGCGTGGACTTCCCGGCGCCGTTCTCGCCGACGATGCCCAGCGATTCGCCCGCGGCCATCGAGAAGCTCACGTCGTCGAGCGCGCGGAACACGCGCGCCGCGCCATGGCCGCATAGGAGATCCCACACGAGGCGGAGCTGCCCGCCGCGCGACTCCACTTTCGCGTAGTCCTTGCCGACGTGCGCGAGCTCCAGCAGGGGTCGACCGCCGCTCACACCTCGGCCTCCTCGTAGGTTCTGCGCGTGCGCATGCTGAGTGTCGGCCTCGACGCGATCGCGCGGCGCCGCGCCCTTCGGGCCTTGCTCGCTCCGCTCGCCGCCGCGCTCACACGAAGTCCTCGAAGTGCGGCGACAGCCGGCGGAACACCCACCGGCCGCCGAGCAGCAGCGCAAGCGCCACTACCACCGCGAACAGATCGCCCCATTCGAGCGCCAGGCGGCCGTCGATGAGCGCATCGCGCAGCCGGCGCACGAGCCAGGTGAACGGGTTCACCTCGACCCACGGCCGCATCGACGCCGGCACGAGCTTCAACGGATACAGGATCGGCGTGAGGTACATGAGGATCATCAGCACCGGCATCAGCACGTGCTCCACATCGCGCACGAACACCTGCAGCGCCGCGAAGAACAGCGCGATGCCGATGACGCCGATCGCGAGCACGATCCACAAGGGTAACGCGAGCAACAGCCCGGACAGGTGCAGCGGCTCGCCGTACACGACGAGCGCAACCAGCACCGCCACGTAGCCCGCGAGCTGCAACACCAGGGTTCCGCACACCGAGGCGTACACCACCAGCTCGTGCGGGAACGCCACCTTGCGGATGAGGCCGGCGTAGCTCATGAGGCTGGTGGCGCCGCGCTGGATGCCCTCCTGCGCAGCGAGCCACGGCCACAGCGCGACGGCGACGAAGGCGAGGAAGCTCTCGTTGCCGAAGCGCTCGGTGCGAAACACCGTGGTGAAGACGAAGTGGTAGACGACCAGCAGGACGAGCGGATGGATGAACGCCCACGCGAGGCCCGTGACGCTGCCCAAGTAGCGCGTACGAAGCTCCCGCCGGAAGAAGTTCGCGAACAGCGCGCGGTCGCGCACGCCGGCGGAGGGCGCCGGAACGACGTCCGGGGTCAGGTTCGACTTCCGGTTTGCGGGCGAGGCAGCAGGTTGCACCGGATTGCGCTAGGGTCCAGAAAATCGACTCCGACCCCATTCACTCTACTTGGCCGGCCCGCCCGCGGCATTGGCGGCTTCGATCGCGCGCCGGATCGTTTCGGTATCCACCTTGGGAGTAAGCGCCGTCACCGCTTCGACGTTCACCTGCGTCTTGGGATCCCGCCGCACGGCGGCGATGGCGGCCTCGCGCTTTTCGTCGACGTAGCGCTTGCGCAACTGCGCCATGATCACCTCGCGCGCCTGCTCGTAGGGCTGGACCGTCGCGGCCTTCCGGTCGTCGAGGCGGATGACGTGCCAGCCGAACGACGATTGCACGGGCTGCGAGACGTCGCCCGGCTTCGCCAGCGCGAAGGCGGCCGCGCCGAAGGCGGGGTCCATCTCCTTCTCGGCGAAGAATCCGAGCGCGCCGCCGTTGGCGGCGGCGGACGGGTCGTCCGACTGCTCGCGCGCGAGTGTTGCCATGTCCGCGCCGGCGACGATCTTCGCGCGCGCCTCGACCGCGAGCTTGCGCGCCTCCTCGGACGAGCGCTTCTTGGTGCTGAACAGGATGTGCGTGGCGCTCACCTGCGCCGGCTGGGTGAAGGACGCCTTGTCGACGAGGTAGAGCTCGCGCGCGCGCGTCTCCTGCTTCTGGATGTTGGCGTCGAACTCGGCGGCCGCGGCCTTCTCGACGCTCTCGACCTCGAGAGCGGCCAGGAAGCGTTCGACCTCGAGCGCAAGCCTCGTCGCATTCTCCGGTTTGACATCGAGCTTGGCCGCGCGCGCCTGCGCGGCCAGCGACTTCTGCACCAGCATGCGGACGAGAAGCTCGTTCACGCGCCGGGGATTGTTGGCGAACCCCTCGCGCATCTCGGGCGGCAGCTTCAAGAGCTCCGCCTCGTACTCGCCCCGGGTCACGGATGCGAGGCTGTTGGAAAGGAGGACCACGTTGCCCTGGGCGCCGGCGGGAAGGGCAACGGCCAGCGCCAGGGCCATCAGGAGACTGCGGGATTTGAGCATGGGAGAAAGCCGGGCGCGCGATGCACCCGGGGCAGAAGAAAAAGGGGCGAGGATTGCTCCTCGCCCCGCAGTGTTGCGGAAACTTCCTGGCTTACGGAACGATGCTGGTGGTGGTCTTGTGGTTGAAGTTGCCACCGTAGTTCGACTGGATCGTCGAGCCGCCGATGTTCAGCGTGCTGTTCTCGAACACGATCGCCGAGAAGCCGATGACCGGCAGGCCGTTGAACGTCGTCGACAGCGTGCCGCTGGTGCCGCCGGTCCGCGTGTCGAAGACCGTCGAGCCCGGGCCGACCAGCTGGTGACGGCCGGTCGAGGTGACCGGGAAGCTCAGCGCGATCCAGCCGTTCACGAACTCGGTGCTGACCGGCACGAAGTTCTTGGAGCCGAACACCGTCGACACCGTCGGCGCCGTACCGCCGCCGGTGAGGTAGGTGATGACGTTCGCCTCGTTGCACAGCGCATCGATGCGCTGCGGCGGCGGCGGCGAGAAGTCCTGGGTGGCCACCCGCGTGCGCTCTTCACGGTCGTAGATCACGAGGCCGATTTCGTCGCACGAGCCGCCGGCGCTGAAGTTGTTCTGGAACAGCTTCTGTGCCGCGCCCGTGCCCTTGAAGACGTATTCGCGCTTGGTCGGCATCGTGACGACCCAGTCGGTGGCCGAGTGGGTGCTCACGTCGAGCACGAACTCGTTGTACACGTTGTTGTGCATCAGGACGGCCGACACCGGATCGACGGCGTTGGGCACCGGGATGGTCTGCCACCCCGTGGTCACGTAGACCTTGAAGCCCGCCACCACCACGGAGGTCTTCGGGTTGACTTGCGCGAGCGTCGGATTGATCGAATCCGCTTCGGCCCACAACGCAACCGTCGAGAAGCCGTCGAGCGCGGTCGGATCGAGGCCGAAGTCCTCGCCCTTCAGCACGTTGATGAGGGTCATGCTGCCGAACAGGCCGCCGGAACCCGGAACGGTGTTGTCCCGCGCAACCTGGCCGCGGATCAGCGAACTCGAGCAGGCCGGAACGCCGCTGGAGTGGGTCACCGTGGCGGCCGTGGTGCCGATGAGGTCGCCCATTTCGATGATTTCCGCGTAGCCTTCGCGGGTGCGGTCGAGCGTGTCGCCGCCGCTGTCGCCCACGTACGCGAAGTTCACGAACTGGTTCGGCGCGGCCGAGCTGGTCGAGATGGCCGGGACCGTGCACGACTTGTCGGCGGTGAAGATGCCGGCGCCGTCGGTGGTCGGGATGATCGCCGCGGTCCACACGTCCTTCGCCGACAGGAACAAGTTGAAGTCGAGGACTTCACGGCTGTTCTTGCCTTCGAGGAAGCGGACCTTGACCGCCTTTGCCGAGGCGGTCGAGTTGACGACCGACAGCAGCGAGTTGTAGGCGGCGTCGGCACCAAGGAGACCCGTGGGAACCGTACGCACCGTGTAGTACGGATAGATCAGGGCCTGACCCAGCCCGTCGTGGTTGACGGACACCGCTTGCGCGACGCCAGTCGCGCCCAGCGCGCCCAGTCCCGCGAGAGCGGCGTACAGCGACTTCTGTTTGAACGTGTTCATAGTGGGTGATGACTCCTTTAGATTGCCGTTTAACGTGATCACTTTGGGACCGACAGCACGCGAATCTTATTACAGGCTACCTGCCGAACACAAACGAAACCCGCCCCGCGCAGGCGGTCGACTGTGGATTTTCCGCAACGTCTCAAAGCAGCGACACTTTTTGCGATGTTTTACCGGCCGCCGTAGACGTACCAGGCCTGCCCGCCGTCGACGATCCACGATTCGGTGACGGGCGTGGTAATTCCCTTCATTTTCGGGTGATCGTAGGTCACGTACACCTTGACCAGGCATGCGTCACCGTCGCAGGAAACGCTGTCGATGCGCCCCTCGCGAAAGGCGCCGCGGCGGGTGTTGGCTTTGTACTTGTCGAGCGACATCGCGTCGCGCGAGCCCGGACTCATGAACGTGTACGCCGTGTCGAGGTCGTCCTTGACCATGGCGTCCCAGCGCGAGGCGGCGCGCTTGGCGACCAGCGCCCGCTTCGCCTCGGGCGTGGCCGGCGCGGGCGCCGCCACCTGCGGGGTGGTCGCGCAGCCTGCCGTCGCGATCAAGCCAAGTGTCGCCAAAACCCGACAGGCATGTCGGGAAACGGAGACGCTAAGGGTCCAAAAGTCGGCAAAACTCGAAATTCTCGTGAAAAACACCAATTTTTGCGCGTCCTGCATGGGGGCGGCGGGCAGGGGAACTGCGCACTGCAAGTCCCGCAAGCGGCGGCCTGGCCAAACATGTAACTCTACAGAAATCGATCGTTCTCGTCAACGGACGAAGGCGCCCACGGCCCTGCCTGCGCCCGGCGAAAACGCGTCACAACTGCACGTTTGCGGCCGCTTACGGCACCGGTTTCGGCGTGGTGGGCGCGGGCGGCGGCAACGGCGAGTTCGTGTACGGGGGCGTGACCAGGATCGACGGCAGGTTGGGGTTCGGCGCCGAGTACGGGAACACCGGTCCGACGATCGGCCGCATCATCGGAACCACCGCGTCGAGGTTGTCCATCTTGCGGCGCAATTCCTCGATGGCGAAGCGGACGTCGGCGTCGGTCTCGACCACTCGGGGCGTGATGAACAGGACGAGCTCCGTACGGTCGTTCTGCAGATCCTGGCTGCCGAACAGCCCCCCCAGGATCGGGATCCGGGACAGCCACGGGATGCCGGCAGAGCTGTTGATGCGGCTGTCGCGGATCAACCCGCCCATGATCATGGTCTGGCCGCTTTGGACCTGGACGTAGGTCTGCACGGAGCGGGTGTTGATCGGCGGGGCGCAAATAGTGTCGACGGGGCAGGAAGGCGGCGTCCCGGGGATGCTCACTTCCGCCTGCACGTCGAGTGCCACGAGCCCGCCGGCGTTGATGTGCGGGGTGACCTGCAGCAGCACCCCGGTGTCGATGTATTGCGCGGTCGAGACCACACCGTTGGTGGCCCCGCCCAAGTTGGTCTGCTGCTGGATAGGGATGCGCTCGCCCGACTTGATCGTCGCCTTCTGGTTGTCGAGCGCGCCGACGTGGGGATTGGCGACGACCTTGGTGTTGCCATAGGTATCGAGGAGGCTTAAGACGGCCTGTATGCCGCCCGGGAAGTTGGCATTGTTGATGATGTACGTGAAGCCCTTGGCGAGGACCGCTGCCGGGGAGTCCGTCGACGACGGGACCCGGTTGGGATTGATCGGATTCGCGATGAGGCCGCCCGTCAACAGCCCGCCCGAGCCGCGTCCCGAAGGCGCCCCGCCCTTGAACAGCCAGTCGACCCCGAACTGCAGCGCGTCGGTCAGTTGCACTTCGGCGATGGTCACCTCGATCAGCACCTGCCGCTGCGGGAGGTCGAGCTTGCGCAGCGCCTGCTCGATGATCGAAAACTCCGGCGGCGTGGCGATGATGAGCAGCGTGTTGGCGTCCTTGTCGGCGACGACCTGGAGGTTGCGCACGATGCCGCTGCCGGCCGCGGCACCCGGCGCGGCGGCAGGAGGAACGGGCGGCTGCACGACGACGGCGGGCGTGGGCGTGGGCAGCGCGGGCTGCGTCTGGAACGGCGGCGGATTGACGATCTGGCCGGCGGGCGTGCCGGGCGTGAGCGTCGGCGTGGACGGCGCCGCCGCCGGCGGTGCGCGGCCGGTGAACGCCTGCTGCAGGAGCGGCGCCAGGCGTTCGGCGCGCGTGTTCTGCAGGTTGTAGACGTAGAACTGCGGCCCCGCGCCGTCGCCGCCCTTGTCGAGGCGCTCGATCCACTTCTTCACCTCGTCCAGGTACGCGGGCTGCGGCGTGACCACCAGCAGCGCGTTCATGCGCTCGATCGGCACGATCTTGAGGATGCCGGTGATCGGGCTCGTGTTGCGGTCGCCGACGATCTTCTCGAGCTCCTTCATCACCTCCTTGACGTCGGCGTTCTTGAGCGTGAACACACCCGCCGACATGCCCGCCATCCAGTCGATGTCGAACATGTCGATGGTGTCCATGAGGTGGCGGAGCTCGCGCTCGGTGCCCGCCAGGATCAGCATGTTGCGCAGCTCGTCGGGCCGCACGGCCTGCGCATCGCGCGCGAACGGCTCGAGCAGCCGCATCATCTCGCGCACGCCGATGTAGCGCAGCGGCACGATCTGCACGGAGAAGCCCGGCGGCAGCGCGCGCGTGGTGCCGCCGAGCTGCGGGGTCACGTTGCCGCGAACCGCCGCCGCCTGCGGCACGACCATGAACAGGCCGCCGCTCTTGACCATCGTGGCGCCGTTCATGCGCAGCAGCGTCTCCAGCGTGGCGGGCAGCGCCTCGCGCGGGATGCCCGACGACGTGCGGATGGTCACCGTGCCGCCGACGGCGGGATCGATGGTGTAGGTCTCGTTGAGGATGTCGCCCAGGATGTTGCGCACGACCTCGCGCAGGTCCGCGCCTTCGAAGTTGAGCACGACCCCGCCGCCGGTTACCTGCACGGGCGGCGACGGCGGCACGCCGCCGCCGGGCTGCTGGCCGCGCACGATCACGCCGGTGCCGCGGTAGATGTGCGCCTGCAACTTCTCCTCGTTCGTCGGCATGCCCCTGGCTGCCGCGGCCGTGGCCTCGGCGAGCGCCGGCGACATCGGTACCGGCGGCTTGGCCGCGGGCGGGGCAACCGGCTGGGGCGCGGACGTCTGGCACGCGGCGAGGATGAGCGGCAGCGCGCCGGCGGCCGCCGCCCGGAAGGGGGATGATCTGCGCATGTAGGTGTTGGAGGCGTTACGCGAGGGGGCGCGCGATTATCGCAGCCGTCAACGGCGCTGTGTCTGGTAACGCCGGTAAAGCTGCTGCCAGGCCGGGTCGTCGGTGTTCATGCTGCCCTGGGGCACGGGTGGCATGTTCGGCGCCGTGACCGGACCTTTCGGCACGAGGTCGGGGTTGGGCGCGCCCGGCGGCAGGTTGCGCGCGGCTCTCTCGGCCGCGCGCGCCGCGCGCCGGCGCTCCGCGAGGATCTCGGCCACGTCGCGCGCCTGCGGCGGCGCCGCGCCGGGCTGCGCCGGCTGGACCTGCCTCGCGCCCGGCGGCGCGGCGCTCGCCGTCACGGGAGCCGGCGCCACCGGCTGAATGGTGGTCCGCGGGCCGGTCGCGAGCTTCATGACGAGCTCCTCGCTCTCGCCGCCGAGCGCGAGCCGTACGCGGTCGGGCATGATCTCGGCGACGACGAGGCCATCCACCGACTCGCCCTGGACCACCCGGCGCTGCTTGCCGCCGTTGACTTCGCGCAGGTACGCCGTTGCCTTGCCGTCGACGACGAGCGTCCCCGACAGCGTGAACTTGCCGCGCGGAAACACGGGCTTCGCCGCCTCCTCTCGCGGCGTGGGCGCCGGCCGGCGCGTCGGGTTGAAGGGGGTGCGCTCGACCATGTCGCTGCCGGCGCCGGCCGGCTGGTACTCCGGCAGGAGCGCGACCGTCAGCGGCGGCGGCGCGGCCGCGGGCTCGGCGGACGGTGTGCGCGCGAACGCGCGGCCCCAGTCGGTCTGCCACAGGAACAGGACGGCGAGCACGGCCACCGGCACCAGCCAGAGCATCGTCGCGCGTGCGCTCGATTGCAGCGTATTCATGAGTCCTCCGTTCACTTCGCCGGCGCCGCCGGCCGCGCCGGCTCGGGATAGGCGAGCGCCGACACGTCGAGCTGCACGTTGTTCTCCGGTTCCTGCCCGGCCGCCGGCTTGAACCCGCGAAACGCGTTGAGCGGGCGCACCGACAGGTTGTCGACCACGAGGTACGGAACCGCGGCGTCGAGCGCCGCCAGGATCTTGGCAAGGTTCGGCGTGGTCGCGAAGAACTGCACGTTGACGGTGATCTGGCGGAACGCGCCGTCGTCGCGCGAGCCCGGGTTCTGGGAGGTCGTGATGCGCCCGCCGTTGTTCTCGATCGCGCCGCGCACGAGATCGGACAGTTCGGCGCTCGCAAGGTTCGGCGCCGTGTTCTTGAGGTAGAAGCGGCGGCCGTCCTTTTCCTTGATCACCTCCAGCGCGCGGCGCAGGTCCGGCGCCTGCGCGGCGACACGGCGATAGCGCTCGAGGCGATCCGAAAGGTCGGCGATCGCGGCATCGTAGTGGCGATGCAGGAGCACGATCGGGCCGAGCACGACGGCGAGCACGAGCGCGAGCGCGATGCCGAAGAGCGCGAGCGCGAGCGCGCGCTGGCGTGGCGGCGACAGGCGGGCGAGCGCGGCCGGCGTCATCTGACTCGCTAGCTTCGGGCTCACGACTTGCCTTTCATGTCGGCCGCGGCCTTCGCCGGGTCGGCGGGTGCCGGCGCGGGCGCGCCGGCGCTGGGCTGCGAGGGCGGCTCTCCCGGGGGCGGCTTGTCGGGAACCGCAATCGCGACCGCGGCTGGCGGCGGCCGCTGGCGAAGCTGCATGCCGAGGTCGAAGATCTCGCCGGGACCGGGCTGGATCTTGGTGGTCGGTCCCCGCTGCGCGGGCTGCGCGAACATCGGCGATTCCTCGAAGAGCTGGACGAGCTTGCCCGCGTTGGCGGTCTCGCCACGCAGCAGGAGTTCGCGCTGCACGTCCTTGCCCTTGGCCATCGTCTTCATTTCGAGCTGCGTGAGCCAGGTGTCGTCGGGCAGCACCTTGCTCACCGTGTCGACGACCGCCAGCATGCCGGGGAACGCGTACTTGCGCTCGAGCGCGTAGTTGTAATCGCCCACGCGCGCGTTGAGCTCGGCGCGCAGCGTCTCCGACACCGCGGCGCGGGCGCGCGCCTGATCCGCCTGCTGCGCAAGCTCGATCGCGTACTCGCGCTTCTGCCACAGCGGAATCGCGATCGCGGCCGCGGCGAGCACCGCGAGCAGGATCACCGGCACCCAGAACTGCCAGCGCCGCCACAGCGCGCGCGTGCTGCGCCACTGCACCGGCAGGAGGTTCAAACGCGAGCGCGCGGAGGTGGCCGGCGGGTCCGGCACGATGGCGACCACCTCGCCGCCCCACGCCGCCACCTGTCGCAGCGCGGGATCGACCGCGCTGCGGCGCGCGGCCGCGAGGTCGACCGTGATCGTGCCGCGGGCCGGATCGCGGTCGACGACTACCGCATCGAAGTACAGCTCCTCCGGCTTGAACGGCGTGTGGCGGTCGAGGTCGTAGGCAAGCGCCTGTACCAAGTTTTCCTCGACCGCGGCGGGCAGCACGACCTTCTTGCGCAGCACGTCCTGCGGGGCGAGGCTCACCACCACGCGGGGCGTGGCGGCTTCACCCGGGGACAAGAGCGCCGCGCGGCCGTCGGCCGCCGCGTCGCCGGCGAGCGCAAGGGTCGCGGCGCTGCGCATCGAGATGTCGCCGCCCTCGATCACCGGCCGCCAGAGGGTGGCGTGGTCGCCGGCGAAAACGAGCACCGGACGCGTCCTGCGGCGCGCAAGCGCCGTGCGCGCGGCGGCGGGCAGTTGCGGCCCGAGCTCGCGCATCCACCACGCCCAGAAGCCCGCGAGTCCGCTGCGGCGCGCGAAGTCGCGCACCCGTGCGCCGTACGATGGCAGCGTCAGGTCACGGGCGGGCATTGGCGGCAAGCGGCGGGTTGGCGGAGGCTGGATCGGCGAGCGGCGCCGGCGCGTTGACGGCTCCTTCCTGCCAGCCGAGGACGAGCAAGGGACGGCGCGCATCGCCGGAAGGGCGCAGCACCGCATCGCGGACGAAGGTTACACCATCGGGCGCGGTGACGATGGCCCGGATGCGCCACACCGGCACCGCGCCCGCGGCGAAGTTGGACGCCGCTGGAAACGGCGCCACGGGCAGCTTCTGCTTGCGCGCCTCCTCGCGCTGCGCAAGGTACGTGTCGACCATTTCCGGCGTCGCGCCGGGCAGCGCGAGCAGGACGTCGCGCGGCGCGAGCTGCGCGTTGATGCCGGGCTGGCGCGACTGCACGGTGAGGCTGTCGGCGATGCGGGCGTAGAGGGCGGGCGTCACGCCCAGCACGCGCGCCAACTCGCTCACGGTCTCGAAGGGAGCGTTCGCGGGCTTGTACTTCTGGCCCGCCGCGCGATAGTCGGCTTCCTCGGCGCCGTTGGGGCGCTTGAGATCGTCGGGGTCGCGCCAGTCGGCGATCGCGTCGGCGATGCGGCGCGAGGCTTCCGGGTCGGCGCCGCCGACGTTTTCGAGCAGGCCGCGGAGCAGCGCCTCCGGCGCCGCGTTGAGGTCGATGCGCGCGGATTCGTCGACCGCGACCGCGTAGATGGCGAGGTCCCCGTCCTGCCACGTGTGCGCCTGCCCGTCGGCAAGCCACGAGCTCGCCATGCGGGGCCGGGAGAGCTCGAACGCAACGCGCTCCACCGCGCCGTTGGCGGCATGGCGCGCCTTCGCGAGCGACAGCGAGTTGCGCGCCGACAGCGCCTCGCTGCGCATGGAGAAGGCGAAGCCGCTCGCGATCACGGCGAGCATGATCGTGAGCCAGAGCACGACGATGAGGGCGATCCCGCGCTGTGGCTTCATGCGCCGACGCATTGGATGCGGATGGTGTCCCACGCGCGGCAGCCGGCCTCGGGCGCCGCGCGCGGCGCGATCAGCAGCGGCGGCCAGGGCTCGCCGACGCGCGGCGCGACCTCGAGCTGGATCAGCACCGGCAGCAGCTGCGAGTCCTCCCAGCTCGCGCGCCACGTGGGCGCCACGTCGAGCGCGCTGCCGCGGTCGCGCCCGTAGTACGACACCTTGAGCGACTTGATGTCGTCAGCGAGCACCGAGCGCTCGGACTCGGCGAACGTCGGCATGTCGGTCGCGTTGAGGTCGGGAATCATGCGGTCGAGCACGAGAGCCTCGTGCTCCTTGCCAGGCACTTTCGCCACCGACAGTCGCCAGTACCACATGCCGCCCAAGCCGACCCGCGCCGGCAGCGGCGCCGCGTAGCGGATCTCGTCCTGATTGCCGCCGAACAGCAGCGGGAACTCGTGGATCTTGCGCATGCGCTGCGGGTGCTGCGCCGAAAGCTGGGTGCGCAGGTACTCGCCCGCGAGGCGCATGCCGGAGCTCGCCTGCACCTTCTCGTCGCCGGCGTCGGCGCTGCGGCCGGCAAGGCGCAGCGAGCCGAACAGCACCGCGGACATGAGCGCGAACAGCGAGAGCGCGATCAGGAGCTCGACCAGCGTGAAGCCGCGGTAGTGGGCCCCCACGCTCGCGATGGAGCGTTGCTCGCTGCCCCCCGGGGGGGCGCAGTTCGCACCTTGGGGCGGCCCTGCGGTGCTCACGCGCCGCGGCCTCCTAGTCCCACTCATGTCTTCTGCCCCACCTTGAGCGTGGCGAGCGACAGCGTGCGCTCCTTGCCGTCGCCGCCCTTGTAGCGCACCTCCACCGTCACCCGGTACAGGCGCGTCGGCAGCGCTTCCGTCGCGCGCTCGAGGTCGGGGTCGACGTCCGGCGCGGTGTACGGCGCAACGCGCGTCTCCCACACGATGCGGCCGCCCATGTCGCCGCCGCGCTCGGTGTTCTCCCGCAAGGGCTGCGCGGCCGCGGCCGCGTCCAGCCGCGACTCCGCGAGGAGCAGCGCGCGGCTCCATTCCTCCGCCGCCGCGGCGTTGTTGAGCGAGGAGGAGAAGAGACCGAACAGCGCCGTGGCGACGAGCGCGAGGATCACGAAGGCGACCAGCACCTCGATCAGGGAGAAGCCCCCCTCACCCCTACCCTCTCCCCGCATGCGCGGGGAGAGGGTGCGAGATGCGCAGCATCGAGCGGGTGAGCCCCCCTCACCCCTACCCTCTCCCCGCATGCGCGGGGAGAGGGTGCGAGATGCGCAGCATCGAGCGGGTGAGGGGCGCATCGTCAATCGAGGATCGCGACCCGGCCGGTGAGCCAGTCGACGTCGACTTCGTACTTGCGCTCGCCGCTGCCGAGCGTAATGCGCCCGCCGTTGCTGCCACCGTCGGGGTAGAAGCGGATCGAGCCCACCTTGTCGTCGACCAGGTCCTTCTGCGCCGTGTACAGCTTGAGCTCGACGTTGCGCGGCAGCGGATGCTCCTGCGCCTGGCGGTCGACCTTGAAGCGGCGGCCGGCGAGATCGATCACGAGGAACGTCTCGCGCCGCTGCGACACCGCTTCGCTTCGCGCGAGGCGTAGGCCCGACGCCAACTGGCGCGCGGCGCCGCGCATCTCGGCGTTGGAAGTGCCGGTGAAGATCGGAATCGCGATGGCGGAGACAAGCGCCATGATCGCGAGCACCACGAGGAGCTCGATCAGCGTCAGGCCAGCGGCGTCAGTAGCTGGTGATGTCCTTGTTCGCGGCATCGCCGCCTTCCTTGCCGTCGGCGCCGTACGAGATGATCTCGTAGGGCATCTTGGCGCCGGGGGAGGTGTACTTGTACTCGTTGCCCCACGGATCCTTGGGCAGCGTCGGCTTCTTCCAGTACGGCCCGTTCCAGTTGTTGACCCCGGCCGGCGCCGTGATCAGCGCCTGCAGGCCTTCCTGGGTAGTCGGATACTTGCCGACTTCCAGCTTGTACAGGTCGAGCGTGCTGCCGATCTGGGTGATCTCGAGCGCGGCCGCCTTGCGCTTGGCTTCCTCGCCCTGGCCGATGAAGTTGCCTGCGACGATCGCCATCACGATGCCGAGCAGGACGAGCACGACCAGGATCTCGATCAGGGTCATGCCGCGCGCGCGGCTTCGGGCAGTCGGTTGCTTCATTGTTGTACCTTTCAACTGTCGTCGCGTCCCGACAGGGACGGGCGTGGCAAATGATTAAGACGCGCGATCAGACCACGAGTTCGCTCATCGCCATGACCCCCATCAGGATCGAGAACACGATCCCGCCGATCAGCACGGCCAAGGTGAGGATCATCGCCGGCTCCAGCACGGCGAGAAAGCGCTTGATCGACGCAGCCACTTCCCGGTCGTAGACGTCGGCGACCCGGCCGAGCATCTCCTCGAGCCTGCCGGACTCCTCGCCGACCAGGATCATCTGGGTCGCAAGCCGCGGATAGAGCCCCGTCTCGGCGAGCGGGCGGCCGAAGCCCTTGCCCTCGCGCAGCTTGGCGATGACGCCGTCGAGCGAGTCGGACATTACGCTATTGGTCATCGTCTCCTTCACGATGCCCACCCCGGCGAGCAGCGTGACGCCGTTGGCAAGGAGGGTGGCGAGCGTGCGGGCGAAGCGCGCCGTCTCGACCTTGGCGACCAGGTCGCCGAGAAGCGGCATGCGCAGCCGCCGCGCGTCGCGTGCCCGACGTACCGACGGCACTCTGCCGTGGCGGCGATACCACATGATCGCCAGGAACGCGACACCGGCCACCGCCCACCACCAGTTGCGCGCGAACTTGCCGACGGCGACCACGACCTGCGTCGGAATCGGCAGCGCCTTGCCGGCCTGCGCGAACGTCGTCTCGAACTGCGGCACCACGAACACGAGCAGGATCGCGACGGAGATCACGGCTACGACCACCAGGAGCGACGGGTAGATGAGCGCGGACTTCACCGACTCGCGCAGCTCCTTGTTGCGCTCCATGGTGTCGGACAGGCGCTGCAGCACTTCGCCGAGCGCGCAGCCTGCCTCGCCGGCGCGCACGATGTTGACGAAAAAGCGCGAGAACACCTCGCGGCGTGCCTCGAGCGCCTGCGACAGCGCCTTGCCGCCGCGCACGTCGTCGCGCACGCCCTGCAGCAGCGCCGCGACCGGCGGCGTGGGGGCGAGGCCGATCAGGATCTCGAGCGCGCGGTCGAGCGGCAGGCCCGCGCGCAGGAGGGTGGCGAGCTCGCGGGTGAGCGCCAGGAGCTGGTCGCGCGTGACGTGTTTCGACTCGAAGATGCTGCGGCGCGCGCCGCGCTTGGCCGGCGTCCCGGCCATCGGCACCGGCCCGCCGGTCGCGTGCGCGATCTGCATCGGCATCAGGCCGCGGTCGCGCAGGCGGTCGACGATCTCGCTTTCGTTGGCGGCATCGAGCTCGCCGACGGCGACCTCGCCCGACGGGTTGACGGCGCGGTAGCGGAACAGGGGCATGTCACCTCGGTGGCGTCGTCATGCTTCGCGGGTGACGCGAAGCACCTCTTCGAACGTGGTGCTTCCGGCCAGCGCCTTGCGCATGCCGTCCTCGTACATCGACACCATGCCTTCGCGCTGCGCCTCGGCCTTGAGCTCGTTCGACGTGGCGTGCTTCATCACCAGCGAGCGCAAGGGATCGGACATCGGCAGCATCTCGAGGATGCAGAAGCGGCCGAGGTAGCCCGTATTGCCGCACTGGCTGCAGCCCTTCGCGTGGTAGAGCGTCACGTCGCCGGCGCCGGCGACCTTGCCGAGGCCGAGCTGCCCGACCATCTCCGGCAGCGCCCGGTACGGCTCCTTGCAGTGCGGACACAGCTTGCGCACCAGGCGCTGCGCAAGGATGCCCACCACGGTGGAGGTCAGCAGGTAGTCCTCGACTCCCATGTCGAGCAATCGGTTCACCGTGGACGCCGCGTCGTTGGTGTGCACCGTGGACAGCACGAGGTGGCCGGTGAGCGCCGACTGCACCGCGATCTGCGCGGTTTCCAGATCGCGGATCTCGCCGATCATGATCACGTCGGGATCCTGGCGCACGATCGAGCGCAGCGCGTTGGCGAAGGTCAGGTCGATCTGGGGCTTGACCTGGATCTGGTTGATCCCGGGCATCTGGTACTCGACCGGGTCCTCGACGGTGAGGATCTTCACGTCGGGCTGGTTGAGGCGGTCGAGCGCGGTGTACAGGGTGGTGGTCTTGCCGGAGCCCGTGGGCCCGGTCACGAGCAGGATGCCGTGCGGCTGCATCAGCACGTCGATGAAGACCTTCAAGGTGTCCGGCAGGAAGCCCAGCTTCTCGAAGTCGAGGGCGACCCCGCCCTTGTCGAGGATGCGCATCACCACCGACTCGCCGTGCATGGTCGGCACGGTGGACACGCGCAGGTCGATCTCCTTGCCCTGCACGCGCAGCCGGATGCGTCCGTCCTGCGGCAGGCGGCGCTCGGCGATGTCCAAGTTCGCCATGATCTTGATGCGCGAGATCACCGCGGCGGCGAGGCGCTTGGGTGGGGACTCGACGTCGTGCAGCACGCCGTCGACGCGGTAGCGCACCGCGAGGCGGCTCTCGAACGGCTCGACGTGGATGTCGGACGCGCGCATCTCGAGCGCGTTGGTGATGACGAGGCTCACGAGGCGGATCACCGGCGCCTCCGACGCGAGGTCCTTCAACTGCTGCACGTCGGCGTCGAACGCGAGGTCGTCCACCCGCGTCTCGACGTCGCCGATCACCTGGCTTTGCGCGGACTTGCCGGTGCCGTACAGGCGCTCCAGCGCGGCCTCGAGCTCGCTCGGGATCGCGACCATCGGCCGCACCTCGCGGCCGGTGACCATGCGCAGCGCGCCGATGGCGTACAGATCGGTGGGATCGGCCATCGCAAGCGCCACTTCGGCGTCGTCCTCGCGCACCGGCAGCACGCGCGTCTCGCGCAGGAAGCGCGCCGAGACCTGCTCCTCGAGGATCGGAAACTCCGGATAGCTCGCGGCGTCGACCAGGGGCAGGGAAAGCTGCGCGGCCAGCGCATCGGCGACGTCGCGCTGGGCCACCACGCCGAGCGTGACCAGCAGCGCGCCCAGGCGCTCGCCCGACTCCTGCTGCAGTCGCAGCGCCCGCTCGAGGGTCGCCGCGTCGAGCTTGCCGCGCTCGATCAGGATCTCGCCCAGGCGCTTGCGTACCGGTGTGTCCAAGTGAAAAACCTTCGAAGATTCAAGGGCAAGTTGGCCCCCTCGGCGCGGCGCTTAGCGCCGCCTCCCCAGAAAGGGGCGAGCGCATTGGGACGGCGCTTCGACGCCCCATGCCCTTGTCGATTCTATCACGGACGAGGTCTTGTCTGTGCACGGAAAACGTTATAAGACAACACGTTAGAAGAATTTGTTGCATTCCGTTCGTCGCCAGGGTGTCTATCGCTTCAAGACGCATGATGACGCGAACCGCTACGATCTCGAATGCATCGCCGCCGGAATGACCACGATTGCGTCTGAGCGGCGGCGGTCGTGATGGAGAAGTTCAGCCGCCCTGCCACGCTGGAAGATCTCAAGGCCCTGATCCGCGCCTTGAATGACCACGGCGCGGACTATCTTCTCATCGGCGGCTACGCGTTGTTCGTTCACTGAAGCAACACGCCGAAACGATTGATTTGGAAGAGCTGCAGATTAGAACGATCAATCTGGAAGGTTTGCTGCTTACGAAACAGTCGATACGCGACAAGGATGTAGCAGACCGCCTCATAATCGAACGGGCGCTGGAAACGCTTCGCGGCCAACACAAGAATTAGCGCGCAAGGCCCGATCTCGCCGTGCCCGCCAACATCCAAAACCTCCCCGAATATACCGTTCTCCGGGTCGAGGAAGCGCAGTACGTGCGCACACCGTCGCCTGCGATCGCGTTCTGCATCGGGCTGCTTAGACCTTCGCGAACGCGCCCTCCGCCGCGCGAATCGTCTGCGCGATGTCGGCGTCGCTGTGCGCGGCGGACACGAACCCCGCCTCGTACGCCGACGGCGCGAGATAGACGCCCGCGTCGAGCATCGCGTGGAAGAAGCGGTTGAAGCGCTCTTTGTCGCACGTCATCACCGCGTCGTAGGAATCGGGCACGCGCGCGGCGAAGTACAGGCCGAACATGCCGCCCACCGATTGCGCGCAGAACGTGACGTCGGCGCGCGCAGCGGCCGCGGCGAGGCCGCCGGTGAACGCGCGCGTGCGCGCTGCCAGCGTCTCGTAGAAGCCCGGCGCTTCGGTGGCCGCCAGGGTCGCAAGGCCGGCCGCCACCGCGACCGGGTTGCCCGACAGGGTGCCGGCCTGGTAGACGGGACCGAGCGGCGCGATTTTCTCCATGATCGCGCGCCTGCCGCCGACCGCGCCGACCGGCATGCCGCCGCCGATCACCTTGCCAAGGGTTGTGAGATCCGGCGTGATGCCGGTCATGCCTTGCACGCCCTGCGCATGCACGCGGAAGCCGGTCATCACCTCGTCGAAGATCAGAACGGCGCCGTGGCGATCGCACAGCGCACGCAACCCCGCGAGGAAGCCTTGCGCGGGCATCACGAGGTTCATGTTGCCGGCGATCGGCTCGACGATCACGGCCGCGATCTCGTCGCGGTTGGCCGCGAAGATCGCCGCGACCGCCGCGAGGTCGTTGTAGGGCGCGACGACGGTGAGCTCGGCGATACCCGGCGGCACGCCCGCCGACGACGGTTGCCCGAGGGTGAGTGCGCCCGACCCGGCTTTCACGAGGAGGCTGTCGCCGTGCCCGTGATAGCAGCCTTCGAACTTCACGACCTTCGCGCGCCCGGTGTAACCGCGCGCGAGGCGCAGGGCGGTCATCGTCGCCTCGGTGCCCGACGACACGAGACGAACAAGCTCGATCGACGGCAGGCGGCGCACGAGTGCTTCCGCGAGTTCCACCTCGCTTTCCGTCGGCGCGCCGAACGACAGGCCATTCACCGCGGCGTCCTGTACGGCGCGCACCACGGCCGGGTGCGCGTGGCCCAAGATCGCCGGCCCCCACGAGCCCACGTAGTCGATGTAGCGCTTGCCGTCGGCGTCGAACGCGAACGCGCCCTCGCCGCGCGCGAAAAAGCGCGGCGTGCCGCCGACCGAGCGGAACGCGCGCACCGGCGAATTGACCCCACCCGGGATCGTGCGTTGCGCGCGCGCGAAGAGCTCCTCGTTACGTCCCATCATGGATCCTTTCGAAGCAATCGGCGATGGCCGCCGCCGCCCGCGCGACGGCATCGGCTTCCGCGTGCCCGAACACGTCGCTGATGACGGCCACTGCATCCACGCCGGCGGCGACGAGCGAAGGCGCGTTCGCGGCGGTGATGCCGCCGATGGCGACCACGGGCACCCCCAGTCCTTTCGCGGCGGCAATGAGCGACACGTCCGCGCGCCGCGCGCCGGGCTTCACGCGCGAGCTGAAGAAGCTTCCGAACGCGATGTAGTCGGCGCCCTGCGCGACCAGCCGGCGGGCGCGCTCCACGTCGTCGTAGCAGGACACGCCGATGATGGCCCGTGCACCGAGCGTTGCACGCGCCGACGCCAAGTCCGCGTCGTCCTCTCCGATGTGCACGCCGTCGGCGAGGACCTCGCGCGCGAGTGCGGCGTCGTCGTTGACGATGCAAAGCGCGTGGCGGCCGCGCGCAATGCGCACGATCTCGCGTGCCTGCGCCGCGCGCAGCGCGGCGTCCGCCGCCTTGTTGCGGTACTGGATCGCGCGGGCGCCGCCGGCCAGCGCGGCGTCGACCTTGCGCGCAAGCGCCGCGGTGTCCGGCTCGTCCGGCGTTACGGCATACAGCCCGCGAAGCCTCGAACGAAGGCTGTCCGATCGCATGCGCGCGTTACCGAACGGCGCGCGACAGCGCGCTGTGATCGACGCGCTTCGTAGCCTTTGCCGCGCGGGAAGCGCCCGGCCGCCCGAAGCTTCCCGCGCTGACATCACCGGGCGCAAATCGGTCAGCCCGCCGCGTGAGCGGCTGCGGACAAGCGATTTGCGCACGATCGAGTCTAATGGCTGCCACGCGCATCGGCGGCAGGCGCGGCCTCGGCGTCCTCCGCGCGCGCTTGCGGCTCCTCGCGCGCCCAGAACAGACGGTCCGGCAGGAACTGGCCCATGCCCGGCCGGTACGCCTTGCGCAGCGCCTGCCAGGTGTACTCCTGCGCCTCGCGCACGGCTTCCGGCAGCTCGAGGCCGTTGGCGAGCATCGCCGCGATCGCCGAGGCCAGCGTGCAGCCCGAGCCGTGGTACGAGCCCGCAAGCCGCGGCCAGGAATCGCTGCGCACGGCGCCGCTTTTCGCGTACAGCGTGTTGACGACCTGCGGCGTGTTCTCGTGCGTGCCGGTGACGAGCACGTACTCGCAGCCCTTGTCGACGAGCTTGGCGGCGCATTGTTCGAGCGTGCGCTCGTCGTCCTCGTCCGCGAGCAGGCGCACTTCCAGGCTGTTCGGCGTGAGGATGGTCGTCTGCGGCAGCAGGAGCTCGCGCAGAGCGTGGGTCATGTCCTCGCTCGCGAGCTCGTCGCCGCGGCCGGACGCGAGCACGGGGTCGAACACGAGCGGAACGTCGGGATAGTCGGACACGATCTCCGCGATCGCCGCGATGTTCTCCACACTGCCGAGCACGCCGATCTTGAAGGCGTCCACCGGCATGTCCTCGAGCAGGCGCCGCGCCTGGTCGGCGACCCAGTCGGCGTCGATCGGCAGCACGCCCTCCACGCCGAGCGAGTCCTGCACGGTGATCGCGGTGATCACCGACAACGGGTGGCAGCCCATGCTCGCGAGCGTGAGCAGGTCGGCCTGCATGCCGGCGCCGCCGGACGGATCGGAGGCGGCGAAGGTGAGGACCAGCGGCGGGTATCCTGGTTCGGAGTCGGACATGGGATCGTCGTTGCGGCGATTAGCGCCGCGGCGGGCGTGCGCGCGTCAAACGCTACAATGCAAGTCTACTCCCATGCATCGCATGCCCCGGCCTCATGAAAAAGTACATGTGCCTCATCTGCGGCTGGATCTACGATGAGGAGGTCGGCGCGCCGGAGGAAGGCATCGCGGCCGGCACGCGCTGGGAAGACGTGCCGCCCAACTGGACGTGCCCCGAGTGCGGGGCGCGCAAGGAGGACTTCGAGATGATCGAGCTATGAAGAGACTGCACACGATGCTGCGCGTCGGCGACCTGCCGCGCGCGGTCGCGTTCTACACCGGTGTCCTCGGCATGCAGCTTCGGCGCGAAACCGACCGGCCGGAACAGAAGTACAAGCTCGCCTTCGTGGGCTACGCCGACGATCCCGAAGGCGCCGAGATCGAGCTCACCTACAACTACGGCGTGGACCGCTACGAGCTCGGCAACGCGTTCGGCCATCTCGCCGTCGAGGTGCCGGACGCCGCTGCCGCATGCGAAGCGGTGCGGAGCAAGGGCGGCAAGGTGACGCGCGAGGCGGGCCCGGTCAAGGGCGGCACCACCGTGATCGCGTTCGTCGAGGACCCGGACGGCTACAAGATCGAGCTCATCGAGCGCAAGCGCTGAGTTCGGGGCAGGTTCGTTCTACCGCAGGCAAGCCCCCTCCAACAACCGCTCGAACGCGCGGGTGAAGCCTTCGGTGTCGAAGAGCGGCAGGCGGGCGCGATCGGCGAGGTGCTCGCGGTAGTGCGCGAGGCGCGCCCGGTCGGCGCACAGCGAGCGCAGTCGCGCCGCGTAGTCCGGCAGCGACTCGGCGACGAGCTCCGGCAGGTGTACGGCGGTGCACAGGCTCGCGCCGACGCGGCCGGCGAACGTCGTCCCGCGGCAGGTCAGGAGCGGCACGCGCGCGAACAGCGCGTCGCTGCCGGTCGTGTGCGAGCCGTAGGGCAGGACGTCGAGCGTGAGGTCGGCGCACTGCAGGCGCGCGAGGTGCGCGCCTTGCGCGAGCGTCGGCGCGAAGATCACGCGCTCGGGCGCGATGCCGCGCTGCCCCGCGAAGTTCGCCAGGTTGCGGCGCGCGAGCTCGTGCGGGACGGCAAGCCACAGCACGGCATCGGGGTGCTCGCGCAACACGTCGAGCCAGACCGCCATGAACGGCTCGGTCAGCTTGTACGCTTGGTTGAAGCACGCGAGCACGAGTGCCCCTTCCGGCAATCCGGCTTGCGCGCGCGAGGCGGCCGGCGGCAACTCGCGCCGCGCGTCGTTGACCTGGTAGCACACCGGCAGGCGCAAGAGCCGCTCGGCGAACTCGCCTTCGCGGCCAAGCGGCGCGACCACGTCGTCGGCCACGAGGCCGTCGATCGCCCCGTACCCGATCGTCCCGGGAAATCCCAGGTAGTGCAGTTGCACCGGCGCCGGGCGGCGCGCGAGCAGCGGCAGGCGTGCGCCGTGGGTGTGCCCCTTCAAGTCGACCAGCACGTCGAGGCCATCGTCCGCGACGATTTTCGCCGCATCGTGGTCGTCGCGCCCCGCGAGGTCCCGCCAGTGCTCGAACGCGCCGCGCAGGCGCTTGCGCATGGCGCTGCCGTCGTCGCGGTCGCAGGCGTAAGCGAACACCTCGAGGCGCGCGCGGTCGTGCGCTTCGAAGAGGCCGGCCGCGAGGTGCGCGGTGGCGTGGTCGTGCAAATCCGATGACAGGTAGCCCACACGCAGGCGCGTGCCGCGGCGCGCGACGAGCGCGGGCGCGGCCGGGGCCGGGAGCGCGCCGAGGCAATAGCCTTCGATTCCGCGCCGCTGCTGGGTGGCATCGGCCAGCAGCGCCACGGCGGCCATGGGCTCGCAGGTGAAGCGCCCGGGCACCGCCTGCGCGAGGCGCGACAGCTCGGCCTGCGCTTGCGCCGCCTCGACCCATGCGCAGGCGTAGCGCGCGGTGAGCGCACGGCGCGATTGCGTGAGCGACGCGTCCGGCTCGAGCTCGGCGGCGCGCGTGAACGCCGCCAGCGCGTACGCCAGCAAATCCTCTTCCGGCGCCCCGTCGGCTTGCCCGCGCACGCGCGCGAGCTCGAGCTCCATGCACGCGTTGCCGAAGGCGACCCAGGCGTCGGCGTTGCCGGACGCGAACTTCGCCGCCTGCGCGAACGCGGCGACGGCGCCGGCGAGCGCGCCGTTCCTGCGCAACTCGCGCGCGTGCTCGTAGAGCGCAGCCGCAAGACCCGCGGCTGCCTGCGCGTTGTCGGGGTCCTTCGCAAGCGCCTCGTGGAACTGCTGCGCCCTGCGCAGCGCTTCGCTCATGCCCCCTCGAGCAGCGCGCGCAGGTCGTGGGCGAACACCTCCGGCGCCTGCCCGTGGCTTGCGTAGACACGCAGGCGCCCCTGCGGGTCGAAGAGGAACACGCCGGCGGAGTGGTCGACCGAATAGCTGCCGGGGGTCGGCCCGGGCTGCTTCTGGTAGATGATCTTGAACTCCTTCGCCACCTTGTCGATCGCGGCGGCGTCGCCGGTCAGGCCGATAAAGCGCGGATCGAATGCCGGCACGTACTGCGCGAGCAGCGCCGGGGTGTCGCGCTCCGGGTCGACCGTCACGAACAGCACCTGCACGCGGTCGGCGTCCGGGCCGAGCTCCTTCATCGCCGCGGCCAGCGTGGACAGCGTGGTCGGACACACGTCGGGGCACTGCGTGAAGCCGAAGAACACCACGACCGCCTTGCCTCGGAAATCGGCGAGCGTGCGCGGCCTGCCGGTGTGGTCGGTCAGCGCCAACTCGCGCCCGAACGAGGCGCCGGTGACGTCGGAGGCCTTGAACTTCGGGCCCTCGCGCGAGCAGCCGGCAAGCGTGGCGACCAGGAGCAGGAGGGCGAACGCGCGCAGCAGCCCGCTCATTTCCAGTAATGGTCGATCAGGAGCGCCGCGAAGAGCGCCGCGAGATAGACGATCGAATAGCGGAAGGTGGCGCGCGCGAGATTGTCGCTGTAGGCGCGGTACAGGCGCAGCGCGTAGCCTAGGAACACCCCGCCCAGCGCGAGCGCCGCGACGAGATAGAGCACGCCGCTCATGCGGATCGCGAACGGCATGAGCGACACCGCGACCAGCGCGAGCGTGTACAGCACGATCATGAGCCGCGTGTACTTGGGCCCGTGCGTCACCGGCAGCATCGGCAGGCCGGCCCGCGCGTAGTCCTGCGTGCGGTACAGCGCGAGCGCCCAGAAGTGCGGCGGCGTCCACGCGAAGATGACGAGGAACAGGAGCAGCGCCTCGGGCGCCACGTCGTTGGCGACCGCGGCCCAGCCCAGCACCGGCGGCATCGCGCCCGACGCGCCGCCGATCACGATGTTCTGCGGAGTCGCCGGCTTCAGTATCACCGTGTAGATGACGGCGTAACCGACGAAGGTCGCGAGCGTGAGCCACATCGTCAGCGGATTGACGTAGCGATGCAGGAGCCACAGCCCGAGTCCGCCCACCACGCCCGCGAACAGGAGCGTCGAGCGCGACGTGAGCTCGCCGCGCGGCAGCGGGCGCGCGCAGGTGCGCTGCATGACCGCGTCGATCTTCTGCTCGACGAGGCAGTTGAACGCGGCGGCAGCGCCGGCGACGAGCGCGATGCCGACGGTGGCGGCGAACACGACGTCCGCGGGCGGCAGGCCGGGGGTGGCGAGGAACATGCCGATCACCGCGCAGAACACGATGAGCGACACCACCCGCGGCTTGGTGAGGGCCAGGAACTGGCGGAACCGGCTCTCGGCGAGGGCGAGCGTGGACATGAACCGGCTATTTTACAGGCAATGCGAGGGCCCCCCGAAGCGGCGCTACGCGCCGCCTCCCCCGAGGGGCCCGATCGGCTGGGGGCGGCCCAACGGCGCTCACCCTATACGGGATGCCTTGAGCAGCCGCGCGAGATCCTTCGCCATCGCTTTCACGTCGGGCGCGAGCGGCCAGGCGAGCACCTGATTGCCCAGCGGATCGACGAGGTAGATGCGCTGACTGCCGGCAGGCCAATCGGCAAGCGCGGGTACGCCGGTGCGCACGACCACGAGGTCGGGATGCTGCGCGAGCAGCGCCGGGTCGGGCGCATCGGGGCCGCTCGCGAGCCAGATCCGCAGCACGCGATCCATTTCCTGATTCTGGATGGTGCGCGCTTGGCGCATCGCATACAACGCTTGCGCGCACGCCGCGTCGCACGCGGCGGGTGCGGCCACCAGCAGCACCCACTTGCCCGCCACGTCGCTCAGCGTGAACGGCGCCGCGCCCCTGCTGCCCGTGACGAGGGGCGCCGGGCGCGTGGGCAGGAGCTCGCCGTAGTTCGTGTACTTGTTGCGCGGGAACCAGTAGTACGCGGCGTAGGACGCGACCACCGGGGCGATGGTCACCAGCGCGAGAAGGAGGATGGTTTTTCTGGCGGTCACGGTTTGCGCCGGAACGTGAAGTACACCCACAGCCCCGCCGCCAGCGCCGCGAACGCGAACCACTGGACCATGTAGATCATGTGCTTCTCCACGCCCAGGTCGGGGGCCGGCCATTCGCGCACGAGCGTGTCGCCGGGCGCGAGCGGCGCGGTCTGCTCGACGATCACCGGCAGGACGGTAAGGCCCGTGGCGGCGGAGTAGCGCCCAAGGTCGAGGTTTTGCCAGACCGCGCCGCGCACCGTGTCCTGCGCGAGCTCGAGAAACGAGGGCGGCGGCTGGTTGATCCTGCCCGCGACCGTCACCGCGCCGGCGGGCGGCGGCACACGGGGCAGCTCCGACCGCACGACACCCGCCGCGACCCAACCACGGTCGACGAGCACCGTGCGCCGATCCGCGGTCACGAGCGGGGTCAGTACGTGATAGCCCGCGCGGCCCTGGTACAGCCGGTTGTCGAGGAGCACCTGGTGCGCGGCGTCGAACGTGCCGGATGCCCGCACCGGGCGATAGCGCCACGCGCTCCAGTCGGTCGTCACCGGAAGCGGCACCGGCGCCTGCCGCGCAGCGGCATCCACCTGCGCCCGCAGCGCGAGCTTCTGGCGCATCCGGTCGTG
>JADLEZ010000177.1 GCA_020845855.1 Burkholderiales bacterium | reverse complement strand
TTGCGGCTTTCGAGCGCGAGATTGGTGTGCCGCGCGTCGAGCGGGGTGCCGTTGCGAACCACGCGGTGGTTCATCATGTACATGCCCGTCAGCAGCGATGCGCGCGCGGGCCCGCATGGTGTTGCCTGGCAGTAGTGCCGCCGGAACGTGACGCCGTCCGCGATCAGGCGGTCGAGATTGGGTGTGCTGACCTGCGGGTGGCCGAGAATGCGCAGCGTATCGCCCCGCCACTGGTCGACGACGAAAAGAAGGACGCGCTTCGGCGCCGCGCTCTTCATGCGTGGCCGCTTACTCGCGCGCGGTCTTCTGCGACACGATGACGAGGCCGGCGGCGACGTTGGCCACACCGAGGATGCCGGCGATCGCCGCGCCGAGGATACGCAGCACGTCGGCAGCCGATGACAGCCCCGCCGGCCATAGCTGCGCGGCGCCGTAGCACAGCGCCGCGCCGCAGGCGGCGATGACGAGGCCGAGCAGCCGGACCATGCAGGCCTACTGGGGAGCGCAGAATCCGACCCCGATGCCCGCGCCTTCCGCCAGGAACCCTTGCGCGAGCATCTGTTTGCGGGTCTCGTCGCTGGTGGTGAAGCGGTGATTCGGCGCTCCCCCCTGCCCCTGATTGTAGAGACGGTAGACCGGAATGGAGCCCGCCGGGCAATTGCCCGCGCCGTCGGGCAGCAGGACCTTGAACACGTCGCCTTCGTACTGCCATTTGGCGTTGGTCATCGTGCCCTCGCAGCCAAATCCGCGCGGCGCGTAGACGTGCGAGCTGGTCGGCGGAAACGCGACCGTGAAAAAGCGGCAGACTGGCGTCGCGGTCGAGGAGGCGTTGGTGTACACGTTGAACGACTGGCCCGTGCGCGCCCAGCCGCTGAACGTGCCGTCGTCGAGCTTCGCGATCTCCACCGGGTCGGCCGACACGAAATAGTGCTTGAACGCGGCGTGATAGAACTCGATCGCCGGCTTCTTGCTGCCGCCGGACGGGGCCCCGCCCGTGGTCTCGGGAACGTTGCCGCCATCGGCCACCATCGTAAAGCCGGTAACCTGGGCGCCGGTCGCATCGAGCACGCGGAAACCGGTGACCCTGGTGCCGGTCGTGGCGTTCGCCGCCGCCGCCGCCGAGCCCGCCAGATTGGCGCGCGCTTCGAGCGCGAGGCGCACGGTGCCGTTCGCCTTGGAGATGTCGTCGATGAACGGCGCGATGGTGGTGATGACGTCGAACTCAGCCTTCAGCGTGGTGCCGTCGGTGATCGTCGTCGAGCCGGTCGCATTGCCGAAGTCGGCCTGCACCGACGAGAGCAGATGCAGGTCGGAGTCGCCGGTTGCCGTGCCCTCGAGTGCCACGTGCAGCACGAGCTTGCCTCCCTTGACGCTGCGCGCTCCCGCGGGCGGCTCCAGGTGGAACGAGTAACGGGTCGACGCCGTGACGCGGGCGGTTGCGTTCCCCGAGCCCGAAAGCTCGGCCTTGGCCGAGGTGTGCTGGTTCGCGTCGACGGCGAGGTTCGCCGTGACGTTGCCCACGGTCTTCGTCGCCGAAATTTGCGCCGGCGTGTTCGGTCCGCCGCCGCTCACGTTGATCGAGGTGCTCCCGTCGACCGTCAGGATGACGTGATAGCCGTTGATGATCTCCGCGTGCAGGGGCGCCGCGGCCATCGATGCGCCGCAGGACAGCGCCATGAAAAGGGACTTCGCATTCAATCGCATTCCGATCTCCACAAGACATCGAGTCAAAGGCTGCCGAAGACCACGACGACGGGCCCGCCGGGGCCGTCGATGATACCCGACACCTCGGGGTATGAGTCCTTGGGCAGGGGTCGCCGGGACAGTGTTTCCGGTCCGCCATCCGCACTCGGGCCAAGCAAGCGCATACGCATCCTCGACCAGCGCCAGCAGCTTAGCCAGGCTGAGCCTGCTCTCGCTTTCTCGCTGATCGGGTGCTCAATAGAAGCGCTCAACGGCTAGACCAATCGCCTTTGCCGCATCAGCCATGATCTTGTCCGCCGTCGCCAGCCGTCGGCAACGGATGCCTTGGGCTATTGCCAAGTGCAACGCATCCAGCGTTCGCAATGGATTGCGGTCGAGCCGCGTGATCAAGCCCAGCGCCGCGATCAGGTGCTCGTCAGCAACCGGGTACACCTGAAGAAATCCAGCACCGACGTCCCTCTCGAACGAGGCGAACACACGTGATTCGAGGGCCTTGGTGATATCACCCGCCCGTCGCCGCCGGGCAAGCAGGCACCGGAACTCGACGACCGTCAGGCGACTGATAGCCGCCGTGGCTTGCCCCTGAATGAATACCTCGAACTGTTCCGAGAATGGCTCGTTGAGATACCACTTCGCCAATGCGCTGGTATCGAGATACAGTCCCATCAGCGCTCGTCGCGCTCGGCTCTGATATGCATTTCGCTGCCTTTACTCAGGCGCGGCGTGCGGGTGCGCAGATCCGCGTGCGATGGCATCCGCCGCGTGCTGCGCAGCGGGAGCAGGCGTGCAATGGGCTGGCCGCGGCGTGTCACCACCACCTCCCCCTCGCGCGACACCAGCTCATCGAGCTGCGCCAACGCCCTCCGGACCTCCCGGATACTGAGACTTTTCATGGGCACCCCTTGTTGTGTCACGAGTGCAGGTATTGTGACACATCGCACCGGCCGTGACAAGCGGAGCGACTTCGCTACTCCACCGTCACGCTCTTCGCAAGATTGCGCGGCTTGTCGACGTCCGTCCCCCGCAGCACCGCGGTGTGATACGCGAGCAGCTGGAGCGGCACGACGTGCACGACGGGCGACAGCAGGCCCGCGTGCTCGGACACCCGAACGACGTGCACGCCGTCCGCCGGCGTCAGGCGGCTGTCGAGGTCGGCCACGACGTAGAGCTCCCCACCCCGCGCGCGCACCTCCTGCAGGTTGCTCTTGAGCTTCTCGAGCAGCGCGTCGTTGGGCGCGATGGCCACCACCGGCATCTGCGCGTCGACCAGCGCGAGCGGGCCGTGCTTGAGCTCGCCCGCCGGATACGCCTCGGCGTGGATGTACGAGATCTCCTTCAACTTGAGCGCGCCTTCGAGCGCGATCGGGTAATGAACACCGCGGCCGAGGAACAGCGCGTGCTGCTTGCGTGCGAAGGCCTCGGCCCACGCCATGAGGTGCGGCTCGAGCGCGAGCGCGCCCTGGATCGCGGCCGGCAGGTGGCGCAGACCCTTGAGCCAACGCGCTTCCTCGGCTTCCGGCAGCCGTCCGCGTACCTTGGCGAGCGTGAGTGCCAGCAGGAAGTGCGCGACGAGCTGGGTGGTGAACGCCTTGGTCGACGCGACACCCACTTCGGCTCCGGCGCGCGTCAGGAACGTGAGCGGCGTCTGCCGCACCATGGTGCTGGTGATCACGTTGCAGATGGCGAGCGTGTGCGCGTGTCCCAGCGCCTTCGCGTGCTTGAGCGCGGCCAGCGTGTCGGCGGTCTCGCCGGATTGCGAGACGACCACCACCAGCGCGTTCGGATTGGGCACGCTGTCGCGGTAGCGGTACTCGCTCGCGATCTCGACCGCGCAAGGAATGCCGGCGAGCTTTTCGATCCACTGCTTCGCGACGAGTGAGGAGTAGTAGCTCGTGCCGCAGGCGAGGAGGAGCACCGAGTCCACTTTCGGCAGCACGTCCGCGGCGGCTTCGCCGAACAGCGCCGGGTCGATGCCGCGCACGCCTTCGAGCGTGTCGGCCACCGCGCGCGGCTGCTCGAAGATCTCCTTTTGCATGTAGTGGCGGTACGGTCCCAACTCGACCGCGGCCGAGGATGCGGGCACGGTGACCACCGGGCGCTCGGCGCGGGCGCCGCTCGCGTCGTAGATCGCGTAGCCTTCGCGCCGCACGTCGGCCACGTCGCCTTCCTCGAGGTACACCACGCGCTGGGTCACCGGGACCAGTGCCGCGGCGTCGGAGGCGAGGAAGTGATCGTCGCCGCCGATGCCGACGACAAGCGGGCTGCCTTGCCGCGCGCCGACCATGCGTCCGGGCTCGCGCGCCGAGATGACCGCGATCGCGTACGCGCCCTCGAATTCGGCGACCGCCAGCTGCACTGCGCGCAGGAGGTCTTCGCCGGCGGCGCCGTGCCAATGCGCATGCACGAGGTGCGCGATGGTCTCGCTGTCGGTCTGCGTCGCAAAGGTATAGCCCTGCGCCCGCAGGCGCGCGCGCAGCGCCTCGAAGTTCTCGATGATGCCGTTGTGGACGACCGCGATCTCGCCGCTCGACAAGTGCGGATGCGCGTTGACCGGCGACGGCGCGCCGTGCGTGGCCCAGCGGGTGTGCGAAATCCCCGTGGTGCCGGCGAGGCCGAGGCCTTGCGCCTGCGCGTCGAGGTCGGCCACGCGCGCGGTCGACACGAGCCGCTGCAGGTTCCGGTCGCCGGCGCCGTTGAGTATGGCGAGCCCGGTCGAGTCGTAGCCGCGGTATTCCAGCCGCCGGATGCCCTCGATCAGGATGGGAACGACGTTGCGGGTAGAAGCTGCGCCGACGATGCCGCACATGATCTGGACCCCTATTCTTTCGACGGCTTGACCGGCCGCTGCCAGCCTTGGACCGTGACTTGCCGCGATCGTGCCACAGTCAGCGCGCCGGCCGGGGCGTCTTGCGCGATCACGCTGCCCGCGCCGATGGTCGCGTGCTCGCCGACCGTCACCGGCGCCACCAGCACGCAGTTCGAACCGATGCTCGCGTGATCGCCGATGACCGTGCGGTGCTTGTTCGCGCCGTCGTAGTTGGCGGTGATCGATCCCGCGCCGTAGTTCACCCCGCTGCCCACCGTCGTGTCGCCGATGTACGCGAGATGATTGGCCTTGGCGCCCCGGCCGAGCGTGCTCGCCTTCACCTCGACGAAGTTGCCGACGTGGACCTCGTCGGCAAGTGTCGCACCCGGGCGCAGCCTTGCATACGGACCGATGCGGCACTGCTCGCCGACCGCGCTGTCGACCAGGTACGAGTAAGGCTCGATGGCGGTGCCCGCGCCGACGGTCACGTTGCGCAGCACGCAGTACGGCCCGATGGTGACACCGTCGCCCAGGCGCACGTCGCCTTCGAGCACGCAGCCGACGTCGATGCGCACGTCGCGCCCGCAAGTGAGCGGGCCGCGGATGTCCACGCGCGCCGGGTCGACGATCAGCACGCCGTCGCGCAGGAGCGCCGCGGCGCGCCGCTCCTGGACGATGCGCTCGACCGCGACGAGCTGCGCGCGGTCGTTGATGCCGCGCACCTCGCGCTCGTCGGCGGCGAGCTCGGCTACGACCGGAACGCCTTCCGCGACCGCGGCCGCCACGATGTCCGTCACGTAGTACTCGCCCTGCGCGTTGTCGGGCGCCAGCGCGTTCACCCAGCGCTTCATGAGCGCCGTGGGAGCCGCCATCACACCCGTGTTGATCTCGTCGATGCCGCGCTGGGCGTCGTCGGCGTCGCGCTCCTCGACGATCGCGCGCACGCGCCCGGCGGCGTCGCGCACGATGCGCCCGAGGCCGCGCGGATCCGGGACCTTCGCGGTCAGGAGCGCGAGGCGGCCCTCGCGCGCCCCGGCCACCACGCGCGCGAGAGCTTCCGGCGGGACGAGAGGGATGTCGCCGATGGTCACCAGCGTGACGCCGTCCGCGGGCAGCGCGGCGAGCGCGATGCGCGTGGCGTCGCCGGTCCCCCTTGGCGGGTCCTGCAGCGCGAAGGAGATGTCGGACGCGGCGAGCGCCTGGCGCACGGCGTCGGCGCCGTGGCCGACCACGACCACGACCGCGCGCGGGGACAGCGAACGGGCTGCATCGATGACGTAGGCGACAACCGGCCGCCCGGCCAGCGGATGCAGGACCTTCGGCAGCGCGGAGTGCATCCGCTTGCCGAGTCCGGCGGCGAGAACGGCGACGTTGACGGGAGTGGTCACGAGGGCGGCATTTTACGCCAGCCCGACGGCGTGTCCTCCCGTACGCGCCGCGAGGATGCTAGAGTGACCGCCTTGACCGAGGAGGACATTCGACGATGAACAAGCCAATCCTGTTCTGCGCCCTTTCGCTGCTGCTCGCCGCGCCCGCGTGGGCCGCCGATGCATGCTCCAACCGCGGCGAGCTCGACACGCAGTATTGCGACGCCAACAAGGACCTGGTCGCCGACGTGCCGACCGATCCGAAAAAGTGGAAGAACCCGTCGACCATCGTGTTCACGTACACGCCGGTGGAAGACCCCGCGGTGTACGAGAACATCTTCAAGCCGTTCACGACCTACCTTGCGAAGTGCCTCGACAAGAAGGTCGTGTTCTACCAGGTGCAGAACAACGCGGCCGAGATCGAGGCCATGCGCTCCGGACGCCTGCACGTCGGCGGCTTCTCGACCGGGCCGACCGCCTTCGCGGTGAACCTCGCGGGCGCGATCCCGTTCGCGATCAAGGGCTACGAGAAGGATTACCAGGGGTACAACCTGATCGTGGTGGTGAAGGCGAGCTCGCCGTTCGAGAAGCTCTCCGATTTGAAGGGCAAGAAGGTCGCGCACACCGCGCCGTCGTCCAATTCCGGGCACTTGGCGCCCCTCGCGCTGTTCCCGGCCCAAGGACTCACCCCGGAGAAGGACTACAAGGTGCTCTTCTCGGGCAAGCACGACCAGTCGGTGCTGGGTGTCGGCTCCGGCGACTACGACGCGGCCGCCGTCGCCTCCGACGTGTTCCATCGCATGGGAGTGCGCGGGCAGATCAAGGAATCCGACTACCGCATCATCTACCGCAGCCAGAAGTTCCCGACCTCGTCGTTCGCGTACGCGCACGACCTCGAGCCCAAGCTCGCCGACAAGATGCTCACCTGCTTCTACGACTACCGCTTCCCGCCCGAGATGGTGAAGGCGTTCGACGGCGCGGACCGCTTCTTCCCGATCAACTACAAGACCAACTGGGACGTGGTGCGCCAGGTGGCGAAGGGCTCGGGCGGCGGGTTCGACAAGGCGACGTACGAGAAGGAGACCAAGCGCGAGGCGGACGCCGCCAAGGCCAAGAAGGGCTGATTTGCTGCAGGTACGCCACCTTTCGAAATCCTACGTAGCGGACAAGCCCGTCCTCACCGACATCGACCTTACGATCGCGGCGCGCGGGCTCGCCGCGGTCATCGGGCCCTCGGGCACCGGCAAGAGCACGCTGATCCGCTGCATCAACCGGCTCGTCGAGCCGACGCGGGGCGAGATCCTGTTCGACGGGCAGGACCTCGTGAAGCTCGATGCGGCGGCGCTGCGCCACGCGCGCCGCCACATCGGCATGGTGTTCCAGGAATACAACCTGGTCGAGCGCCTGACCGTGATGGAGAACCTGCTGTCGGGGCGGCTGGGCTACGTCTCCGCGTGGCGCGCCTGGCGGCGCAAGTTCCCGAAGGACGACATCCGCAAGGCGTTCGAGCTCCTCGACGTCGTGGGCCTGTCCGGCTTCGCGCACCGCCGCGCCGACGCGCTGTCCGGCGGCCAGCGCCAGCGCGTCGGCATCGCACGCGCGGTGATGCAGGAGCCCAAGCTCCTGCTCGCCGACGAGCCGACGTCGTCGCTCGACCCCAAGACCTCGGTCGAGATCATGGAGCTGATGGCGAGCCTCGGCCGCACGCGCGGCATCCCGGTGCTGGTCAACATGCACGACGTCGAGCTCGCCCGGCGCTTCGCCGATCGCATCGTCGGCATGTCCGGCGGGCGCATCGTGTACGACGGGCCCCCGCAGTACCTGACGGACGACGTGCTGAAGCAGATCTACGGCGGCGAGGAATGGCTTCACTAGCGCAGGCAAACCTCCCGCGCGCCTTCCAGCGCAACTGGTGGGGCCGCGTCTTCGGCCTGCTGCTCGTGGTCTACGTCGTCTACGCCGGCGGGCAGATGGAGATCTCCTGGGAGCGCGTGCTGGTCGGGGCGGACAACGCGCACCGCTTCTTCTCGCGCTTGTTCCCGCCCGACTTCTCGCGCTGGGACCTTCTGACCAAGGGCCTGTTCGAAAGCCTGCAGATCGCGGTGCTCGCGTCGTTCCTCGGCATCGTGCTCGCGCTGCCCATCGGCCTTTTCGCGGCGCGCAACCTGATGCCCGCGTGGGTGAGCTGGCCGGCGCGCGCGCTGATCGTCACCGCCCGCTCGTTCCATCCGGTGATCGTCGCGATCCTGTTCGTGAAGGCGGTCGGCTTCGGCGCGCTTGCCGGCATCCTGGCGCTTACCGTGGCGTCGGTCGGCTTCATCGGCAAGCTCTTCACCGAGGCGATCGAGGAGATCTCGGCCAAGCAGGTGGAGGCCGTGCGCGCGACCGGCTCGCCGTTCCTGTCCGTCATTTCCTACGGCGTGTTGCCGCAGGTGTTCTCGCGCTTCATCGGCTTTTCGACCTACCAGCTCGACTCCAACCTGCGCAACTCGACCATGGTCGGCATCGTCGGCGCGGGCGGCATCGGCGGCACGCTGTTCGCGGCGTTCCAGCGCTTCGACTACGACTTCGTGTGCGCGATCCTGATCGCGATCATCTCGCTCATCATGGTGGGCGAGCTCCTCGCGATGGCGGTGCGCGCGATCTTCATCGACAACCGCACGCTGTTCGATCTCTTCCGCCGCCGCGACCGCGCGCTGCGCGAGACGCATCTCGAGGAAGATTGATGAGCGACGCAGGGCCGCCCCAAGTCGCTCGCCCCCTGGGGGGAGGCGGCGCGCAGCGCCGCTTCGGGGGGGGCTAGATGGCGACGCAGACGCTGCCCGCACCCGTCTGGCGCCGCTTCACGCTCGCGCAGCGCCTTACACGCTTCCTGGTCTACCTCGCGATCGTCGCGGCCATCGTGTGGTCGCTGCGCACGATCGAGGTCATTCCCGAGTTCCTGTACGACGCGCCGGAGCAGGTGGCCGACCTTTTCACGCGCATGTGGCCGGTCGACTGGGCGCACTATCCCACGTCGGTGCACGACGCGCTGATGGAGACGATCCACATCGCCTCGCTCGGCACGCTGCTGGCGCTGGTGCTCGCGCTGCCGGTCGGCATCCTCGCCGCGCACAACCTCGTCCCGTTCGCTCCGATCAACTGGGTCGCCAAGCTGATCCTGGTGTCCTCGCGCTCGGTCAACTCGCTCGTGTGGGCGCTCTTGTTCGTCGGCATCTTCGGCCCCGGGGCGCTGGCCGGCACGCTCGCGATCGCGTTCCGCTCGATCGGCTTCGTGGGAAAACTCTTCGGCGAGGCGCTGGAAGAGGCGCAGCCGGGCCCGATCGAGGCGCTCACCGCCGCCGGCGCCCCGTGGATGTCGCGCATGACCTACGGCTTCTGGCCGCAGGTGCGACCCGCGTTCTGGTCGATCGCGCTCTTCCGCTGGGACATCAACGTGCGCGAGTCGGCGGTGCTGGGGCTGGTTGGCGCGGGCGGCATCGGCATGGCCCTCGACTCCGCACTCAACCTGTTCCAGTGGGACCGGGTGGCGGTGATCCTGCTCGCGATCGTGGCGGTGGTGGTGATCGCGGAGATCGTCGTCACCCAGGTGCGCAAGCGCGTGCTGTAGTGCTTCGTGCGCGAATCGCTTGTCCGCAGCCGCTCTCGCGTTCGGCTCCTTGGCCGAGACTGCTGAGAAGGAGCAATGGCGTGTCGCCTCACGGCGCCGACTCGCACTTGCTCGCCGCCCGGAGGGGCAAGCTGCTCGCGTCGCCCGGGCTACGCGATTTGCGCCCGGGATGTTTCCGCGCGCGGCTTGGGGCGGCCCGGCGCCGCGCGCGCGAAACGGCACGAAGCGCGTCGATCACAGCGCGCTGTCGCGCGCCGATCAGTAACGCGCGCATATGGGCTGACAGCCTTCGATTCGGGGTGGCGCCGGACGAGCTCGACTCGACTTCGTTAGACAGGTTCTAGCCGCCCAGGTGGCGACCCAGGAACCGCTCCATCGCCTCGTAGAACTCGAAGCGGTTCTCCTCGTTGCGGAAGCCGTGGCCTTCGTCGTCCTTGACGAGGTACTCGACCTCCACACCGCGCGCGCGCATCGCCGCGACCATCTGGTCGCTCTCTGCCTTCACGACGCGCGGGTCGTTGGCTCCCTGCGCGATCAAAAGCGGCGCCGTGATGCGGTCGGCGCTGAACACGGGCGAGGCGGCGCGCAGCATCGCCTCGTCCTTCTCCATGTCCCCGACCATCTCCTGCAACATCGCGAGCATCGGCTTCCAGTAGGGGGGAATGGCTTTCATGAACGTGAGCAGATTGGAGACCCCCACGTAGTCGATGCCGGCGGCGTACAGGTCTGGGGTGAAGGCAAGGCCCGCGAGCGTGGCGTAGCCGCCGTAGCTGCCGCCGTAGATCGCGACGCGCGCCGGATCGGCGATGCCTTCGCGGATCAGCCACTGCACCCCGTCGGTCACGTCGTCCTGCATCTTGCGGCCCCACTCGCGGAAGGAGGCCTCCCAGAACGCGCGGCCGTATCCGGTCGATCCGCGGAAGTTCACCTGCAGCACCGCATAGCCGCGGTTGGCGAG
>JADLEZ010000176.1 GCA_020845855.1 Burkholderiales bacterium | reverse complement strand
GCCGGATGCGAGAAGACCATGACCTTCGATGTCGGTGCGGCCAAGGCCGCTGGCATGACGTTGATTCAATGACGGGAGGGCGCATCGACCAGCACCGCGTCCGGTACCGTGGCGCTGACGCGGCTGGAGCCGCGGCGAACGGGTTGCCGGCACCGGGTTCGCGCTGTGCTTGCTCATCGTCCCGGTGTCCAGAAATGCAAAGACGCCTGCTGGCCTGCGCCGCCACGATGGACAACGCATACTGAGCTGCCCTCCGCCACCGCCGTCGTTGCGCAAAGCGGCAAGCGGCCGACGATCGCCCTGCAGTTGCACGTGCCGTGTCCGACCCTTGGCCGATTCGTATATCCTGCGCGCGGGCAGAGCCTTGACGCTCCAGCAACGGACGAGGTACGCATGTCACAAAGGAAACAGTGGATAGCGGTCGCGCTCTGCGCGGCACTCGCGCTGACCGCGACCGCGCAGCAACCGGCACCGGCGCCGCAGGGCGCCGCGGCGCCCGCCGCCGGCGGCAAGACCTTCTCGCAGGAGGAGCTCGACCAGCTCCTGGCGCCGATCGCGCTGTACCCGGATGCGCTGATGGCGCAAGTGCTGATGGCGTCGACCTACCCGCTCGAGATCGTGCAGGCGGCGCGTTGGGTCAAGGCCAACCCGAACCTCAAGGACAAGGCGCTGGAGGACGCGCTGCAGCAGCAGCCGTGGGACGCGAGCGTGAAATCGCTTGCGGTGTTCCCGCAGGTGCTCACGATGATGAGCGAGAAGCTCGACTGGACGCAGAAGCTCGGCGACGCGTTCCTCGCGCAGCAGCAGGATGTGCTCGCCACGGCGCAGGCACTGCGCCAGAAGGCGGTTGCACAAGGCTCGCTCAAGGACTCGAAGGAGCAGAAGGTCGTCTCCACCACCGAGAACAACACGACGGTGATCAAGATCGAGCCGACCAATCCCGAAGTCGTGTACGTGCCGACCTACAATCCGACCGTCGTCTACGGCGCGTGGCCCTACCCCGCGTATCCGCCCTACTACTACTACCCGCCCGGCTACGTCGCCGGCGGCGCGCTCCTGGGGTTCACTGCGGGCGTGATCGTCGGCGGCGCCCTGTGGGGGAACGTCAACTGGGGCGGCGGCGACATCAACATCAACACCAACCGCTACAACAACTTCAACCGGACCAACATCAGCAACGGGAAGTGGAACCACAACGTCAATCACCGCGGCTCCGTGCCGTATCGCGACCAGAAGGTCTCGCAGCAGTACGGCCGCGGCCAGGCCGCCGACGCCGCCTCGCGCGAGCAGTTTCGCGGGCGCGCCGAGGCGGGCCAGGGTGCGATCCAGCGCGGCGAAGTGTCCTCGCGTGACGTTGCCAACCGTGGCGGGCAAGGCGCGGGGCAGCGCGACCTCGGCGGCGCCGGCGGTGGCCAGCGTGACTTCGGCGGTGCGAGTGCCACGCAGCGCGACTTCGGCAACCGCGGAGGCGGCGGCGCGTCCGCTTTCCAGACCGGGGGCGGCGCGCAGACGCGCGACTTCAGCAACCGCGGCGCGTCCAGCATGAACTCGGCACGCTCGGCGGGAAACATGGGCGGCGGCGCGCGCGGCGGCGGTGGTGGCCGGGCAGGTGGCGGTGGCGGTCGCGGCGGTGGCGGACGGCGCTAAGGGGAACGACATGTACACCAAGACTTTCCTGTCAATCGCAACCCTCGCGGCTTTCGCGCTGTCCTTTGCGGCCGGCGCGCTCGCGGCAAGTCCTCAACAGACCTTCGCGTCGCCGGACGACGCGGTCGCCGCGCTGATCGCGGCGGTCAAGGCGAACGACGTCAAGGCCATGCGCGGCGTGCTCGGCAATGCGGAGGGCGCGCTGTCTTCCGGAGACAAGGTGGCCGACCGCGCCGCCGCGCAGGGGTTCGTGGCCGATTTCGACGCGAAACACTCGATCGCGCGCGACGGGGATACCGCGAAGCTCGTCATCGGCAAGGAGGACTTTCCGTTCGCCTTCCCGCTCGTCAAGACCGGCGACCGCTGGCGCTTCGACACCGCCGCCGGAGTCGACGAGCTCAAGGCGCGACGCATCGGCGAGAACGAGCTGTCCACCATCAAGGTGCTGCAGGCCATCGTGGACGCGCAGCGCGAGTATGCGTCGGTGGATCGCGACGGCGACGGCGTCGTCGCCTACGCCCGCAAGTTGATCAGCAGCCCCGGCAAGCACGACGGGTTGTTCTGGCCGACCAAGGCGGGCGAGAAGGCGAGCCCGCTCGGCCCGCTGGTCGCCGACGCGGCGGCCGAAGGCTATGGCAAGGACAAGGGCAAGGGCGCGGCTCCCCGCCCCTTCCACGGCTACTATTTCCGTGCCCTGAAGGGCCAGGCCGCGGGGGCCGCCGGTCCCGGGATCGACTACGTCGTGCACGGCCGCCAGATCGGAGGCTTCGCGGTGATCGCGTATCCGGCGAAGTACGCAAGCTCCGGGATCATGACCTTCATCGTCAACCAGGACGGCAAGGTGTATCAGCGCGACCTCGGCCCAGACACGCACGCGAAAGCGGCCGCCATCCAGCGCTTCGACCCCGGCAAGGGCTGGTCGCCGGCATCGCCCTGATTACCCACCAAGGAGCGTAGATTCATGCGGAGGGAATTTGCAATCGCAGCAGTCGCACTTGCGCTGGCAGCGCCGGCGTACGCGCAGTCGGGCGGCGCCATCGTGGCTACCGCACCGGGCAAGGCGGTGATCGCGGAGACGGTGAAGATCGCCGCCAGCATCACCGCGATCGACAAGGCCAACCGCGAAGTCACGCTCAAGGGCCCGCAGGGGAACCTCGTGACCGTGACCGCGGGATCCGAGGTCAAGAACTTCGAGCAGTTCCGCAACATCGCCAAGGGCGACAAGGTCGAGGCGAAATTCACGCAAGCGGTGGCGATCGCGATCGAGCCCGCGAAGAAGTAGCGCCGACGCGAACGAGCTTGCCCCTCCGGGCGGCGGGCAACTGCGAATCGGCGCTGCGAGGCGGCGCGCTGTTGTTCGACATGGCACATCGGAGCAAGGAGCCGAGCCGTATGGCCGACGCGCGCGACTACGTCGCGGGCGAGACGCTGCGCAACGGCCTCACGGTCACGGTGCGTGCCTTGCGCCCCGACGACCGCGAGCGCGTCGCGCGGGCGGTGCGCGGCCTCGATCGCGAGTCGATCTACTTCCGGCTCTTCAGCTACCGCAACGAGTTGACCGAGGCCGGACTCGACCGCCTCATGCGGTTCGACGCCACGCGCGAGGTGGTACTCGTCGTGGTCACCGCAGACGGGAGCGTGATCGGCTCGGGGCGCTACGTGGTCACGCAGCCGGGTGTCGCGGAGGTCGCGTTCATGGTCGAAGAGGACTACCACGGGCAAGGCATCGCCGGCCGCCTCCTGCGCCATCTCGCGCGCGTGGCCGCCGCGCAGGGCATCCGCAGCTTCGAGGCGGACGTGCTGGCAGGCAACAAGGCCATGCTCGCGGTGTTCGCGCGCACCGCCTGGCCGATGACGAAGGCGCGAGCGAGCGACGCCGTGCACGTGACGCTCGCGTTGCCGGAAACTTGAGCGCGCGGCCGACGATGCCGACCGACGGCCCGGTCCCCGATTGGCTCTTTTCCATCGCCGCCGCGGCGACCCTGCTCACGGTCATGTTCGACCTCGGGATGACGATCGTTGCAAGCGACCTTCGCTGGGTCGCGCAGCGCCCGGCCGTCCTCGCGAAGGCGCTGTTCGCCGTCGTGCTGGCGGTGCCGGCGATCGCCTGGATCGTGTGCCGAGCGCTCGATCTGCCGCGGGCGGCGGAAGTCGGCATCATGCTGATGGCGATCGCCCCCGGCGCGCCCGTCGCGTTACGCCGGTCGCTGGGCGCGGGCGCGCATCGCTCGTTCGCGCCCGCGCTGCAGATCATCGTGGCGATCCTGGTGATCGGCTCGATGCCCTTGTTCGTGGCCGGCTTCGCCGAGTACTACGCGAGCGAGGCGTCGATCGATCCGCGCGAGCTCGCGCGGCAGGTGTTCTTCGCGCAGCTCCTGCCGCTCGGACTCGGCATGCTCGCGAAGCGTACGGCGCCCGCGCTGGCCGCGCGCTGCGAGCCTGGCCTCCACCGCGCCGCCGGCATCCTGCTCGCGATCCTGGTCGTGCTCGCGCTGGTCAACATCTGGCGCCCGGTGGTCGACGCCGGCCCGCGCGTCACGGTGGCGATCGTGACCGTGACCGTGCTCGCGCTGGCGTGCGGACACCTGCTCGGCGGGCCGGAGCCTGCCACCCGCACCGCGACCGCGGTGTCGAGCGCACTGCGCAACGGCGGTCTCGCGCTCCTGGTGGCGGCGCTGAACCGCGCGCAGCCTGCGGTCGTCGCGACCGTGCTCG
>JADLEZ010000175.1 GCA_020845855.1 Burkholderiales bacterium | reverse complement strand
CGTGGCGCTCGCGCAGCAGGCGCGCGATCGAGTAGCCGCGGCCGTCCGTGAACGACGGAAAGTCGACGGCGACGAGGGCGACCGATGCGAGGTCGGGCGCGAGCGCATCGGGGTCGTCCGCGGGCGCCAGCAGCACGCCCACCTCGCCACGCGCGGCGAGCGCTTCGCGGTCGGCGAGCCACAGCGCGAGCGGCACGATTACCGGTACGCCGTCCGGCACGTCGGCCAGCGACGCCGCACCCCGCACCAGCAGGTATGGGTCGTGGGCGAGCGCCCCGCGCCTAATGAGCCGGCGCATAGACGCGCTCCTTGAACGGCTCGATGCCGACACGGCGCACGGTGTCGACGAAGCGCTCGTCCTCGTGCCGGATATCGACGTAGGCCTCGATCAGGCGCGACACGACGTCGGGCATTTCGTCGGCCGCGAACGAGGGACCGATCACCTTGCCGAGCGCGGCGTGCTTGCCCTGCGTGCCGCCGATGGTGACCTGGTACCACTCGCTGCCGTTCTTGTCGACGCCGAGCACGCCGATGTGGCCGACATGGTGGTGGCCGCAGGCGTTCATGCAGCCCGAGATGTTCAAGTCGACCTCGCCCACGTCGTGCAGGTAGTCCAATTCGTCGAAGCGGCGCTGGATCGCTTCCGCGATCGGGATCGACTTCGCGTTGGCGAGCGAGCAGAAGTCCCCGCCAGGGCAGCAGATGATGTTGGTGAGGAGGCCGATGTTCGGCGTGGCGAGGCCCAAGCGCTTCAGCTGCTGCCACAGCGACAGGAGCTCGCTCTGCTTCACGTCGGTGAAGATCAAGTTCTGCTCGTGCGACACGCGCAGCTCGCCGAAGCTGTAGCGGTCGGCGAGGTGCGCGATGGCATCCATCTGGTCGGACGTCGCGTCGCCCGGCGGGATGCCGGTCTTCTTGAGCGACAGCGTGACGATCGCGTAGCCCGGCACCTTGTGCGGATGCAGGTTGCGCGTCGCCCAGTTCTGGAACGCGCGGTTGTCAGCGAGCGCGGCGCGAAAGCCCGGATCGTCGCGCGGCAGCGTCTCGTAGGCGGGCGGCACGAAGAATCCGGCGAGGCGCTCGAACTCCTCGCCCGGCACCGTGGCCGGGCCGCCGCGCAGGTGTTCCCACTCGGCTTCGACGTCGCGCGCGAACACCGTCGGGGTGCGTTCCTTTACCAGGATCTTGATGCGCGCCTTGTACTTGTTGTCGCGGCGGCCGAACCGGTTGTACACGCGCAGGATGGCGTCGAGGTAGTTGAGAACCTCGTCGCGCGGCAGGAACTCGCGGATCACGTGGCCGATGATCGGCGTGCGGCCGAGGCCGCCGCCGACCGCCACGCGAAAGCCCACTTCGCCGCGCTCGCCCCGCACGATCTGCAAGCCGATGTCGTGCACCAGGATGGCCGCGCGATCGCTCGCCGCTCCGCTCACCGCGATCTTGAACTTGCGCGGGAGGTACGCGAACTCGGGGTGCAGGGTGGCCCATTGCCGCACGAGCTCGGCGTACGGGCGCGAATCCACGGTTTCGTCGCGAGCCACGCCCGCGAAATGGTCGCTGGTGATATTGCGGATGCAATTGCCCGAGGTCTGGATCGCGTGCATCTGCACGCTTGCCAGCTCGGCCAGGATGTCGGGCACCTGGTCGACACGCGGCCAGTTGAACTGCACGTTCTGGCGGGTGGTGAAGTGGCCGTAGCCGCGGTCGTAGTTGCGGCCGATGCGCGCGAGCGCGCGCAGCTGCCGGGTGGACAAATGGCCGTACGGGATCGCAATCCGCAGCATCGGCGCATGCTTCTGGAGGTAGAGGCCGTTTTGCAGCCGCAGCGGGCGAAAATCGTCGTCCGTAAGCGCGCCTGCAAGATAGCGGCGGGTCTGGTCGCGGAACTGGGCGACGCGCTCGTCGATCACCCGCTGGTCGAATTGGTCGTAGCGATACATCGGTCTTCTCCCGTTCGTGCCGGGAGGATAGGGGCGGGCGCTAATTCTCAAAAGGAATCAATTGCTATGCAATTATCGCTATGAGGAATATGGGCGATGTCATAATCCCTCGATGACCGGTCTGATCCTCTTCGTGCACGGCGCGCGTGACGCGCGCTGGCGCGAGCCGTTTGATCGCCTCGCCCGCAAGGTCGAAGCCGCGCGGCCCGATCTCGCGGTGACGCTCGCGTTCCTGGAATTGATGCAGCCCGACCTCCTCACCGCCGCCGGCGCGCTGGCTGCGCGCGGATGCCGCAGCCTGCGCATCGTGCCGGTGTTCCTGGGGCAGGGCGGGCACGTGCGTGAGGACCTGCCGGAGGCGGTAAACGCGCTGCGCGAGCGCTATCCCGGCCTCGAGGTCGAGCTGCGCATCGCGATCGGGGAAGACGACGCGGTGCAGGACCAGATCGTCACCACCGCGCTTATGGGCTTGCCGTGAGCCCGCGCTTGCCGGGCGGCGTTGCTTGACGGACGTCAACGACGGCCGATTAGGGATTGGCGAACACTGTGCAGCCTTTGCTCTAAACTCATCACCTTCATGGTCCGGGAGCACGCAATGTCATTCATCGTTCGTTGGTCGGCGATCGCTGCGATCGTGTCGCTCGGAGCCGCACTGACTTCCGCGCCCGCCGCCGCCCAGGCGTATCCCACCAAGCCCATCCGGCTGATCGTTCCCTACACGGCCGGCGGCTCGTCCGACTTCGTCGCGCGGCAGGTGGCGCAGAAGATGAGCGAGGGACTCGGGCAGCAGGTGGTCGTCGACAACCGGCCGGGGGCCGCCGGCATCGCCGGCACCGACGTCGCCGCGAAGAGTCCGCCGGACGGCTACACGCTCGCGCTGATCGGGATGACCACGCACGCGGCGAATCCCTGGCTGTACAAGAAGCTGGCTTACGACCCGATCAAGGACTTCGCGCCCATCTCGGTCGCCATCGTCTCGCCGCTGGTGCTGATCGTGAATCCGTCGGTACCGGCGAAGAACGTGCAGGAGCTGATCGCGTACGCCAAGGCCAACCCGGGCAAGGTGAACTACGGGTCGGCGGGCGTGGGCAACACGCTGCATCTGGCCGGAGAGCTATTCAAGACACGCGCCGGCATCGACATCAACCACATCCCGTACAAGGGCGCATCGGCGGCGATGCAGGACCTGCTCGGCGGGCGCATCGAGATGATGATCGACCTCGTGCAGACACCGCTCGCGCAGATCCAGGCCGGCAAGCTGCGCGCGCTGGGCACGACCGGATCCACGCGCCTCGCGCTGCTGCCCGACGTGCCGACGATTGCGGAGCAGGGCCTGCCCGGCTTCGAGTTCGCGACCTGGATCGGCATCGCCGCGCCGGCCGGCACGCCGAAGCCGATCGTCGATCGCCTCTTCGCCGAGATGACCAAGGCGCTCGCGAACCCGGAGGTTCAGGCCGCGTTCGGCAAGCAAGGCATGCAGGTCGCACCGTCGAAGTCGCCCGAGGCGTTCGCGCAGTTCATCCAGTCCGACAAGGAGCGCGTTGGCGAGATCATCAAGCGCGCGGGGATACAGCCGGAGTAAAGCGAGGCGACACGCAGGCCTGTCGCACGTCGAGTCGATCCAAGGAGCCGAGAAATGAACCGACGCGAGCGCTTTCTTGCCGCGGTCGAGGGCCGCGAGCCGGACCGGCCACCGGTCACCGCCTGGGTGCACTTCCTGTCCGATCACCTGTCGGGTGCGGACACCGCCGAGCTGCATCTTAAGTTCCTGCGCGAGTACGACTGGGACATCGCGAAGCTGATGAACGACTATCGCTACCCGGTGCCCGCCGGGCTCGAGCGGCTCGACAGCGCCGAGGCGATGCGGCGCTTCCGCAAGCTTTCCCTCGACGAGCCGGCCTTCGCCCGGCAGCTCGACGCGATCCGCCGGATGCGCCGCGAGCTCGGCCCCGACTGGCCGATCCTCGACACGATGTTCGACCCGTACCAGCAGGTGGTGCGCAACGTCGGCTTCGCCGAGGGCAAGCACATTCCGCTGCATCGCGACGCGGCGCTGGAAATGATCGGCACGGTGAGCGACACGCTGTGCGCCTACGTCGCGGCCGCGCGCGAGGCCGGAGCCGACGGCTTCTTCATCTCGATCAACACCGCGATCCGTGATGGCTATCCGCGCGGCGTGACCGACGCGGTATCCCACGAATTCCAGCGGCCCTTCGACCTGCGCCTGCTTGCCGCCGCCGAGGGCACCGTCCGCGTGTTGCATGTCCACGGTGTCGGACTCGATCTCGACCGCGTGCAGGACTACCCGTGCGAGGTGATCAGCCTGTCCGATCGCCTGGCGGGCAATCCGTCGCTTGCTCAGTTGCGTGAGCGCACCGGCAAGTGCCTGATGGGCGGGATCGACGAAACGCGCATCCAGGAGCGGCCGCTACCGGAGCTTCGCGCCGAGATCGACGATGCGTACGCGCAGGCCGGGCGCCGCGGCTGGATCGTGGCGCCCGGGTGCACGGTCGCCTCGTTCACGCCACAGCGGACGCTGCGCTGCATGCGCGAACACGCCGGCCGGCTCTAGCCCGCAGGTCGATGCAAGCGGTGTCCTCCTAGGGGCGGCCCCTCGGACGACCACCGGAAACGGCACGAAACAACGCGCGTGGCGCGCACATCGTCGCCTGCGCTCGCGTTCTGCATCATGCTGCTAATTTGGATACCGCCGCTTCACCTTGCTCGCGCCTGCCGTCCGGCGCAGCGGCTTCGTCGCGCACGTGGCGCATGAAGGCTTCCGCGGCGCGTGCGACCCGCACGCCGACCGGATACACGAAGTGCCAGTGGCGCTCGATCGGAAACCCGGCGACATCGACCATCGAAAACGCATCCCCGGCATCGAGCGAATCGCGCGGCAACGCGGCGATTCCGGCGCCTTCGCTCACCGCGCAGCGGATTGCTTCGTCGGAGGCGAGCTCCATCCGAATGTTCGGCGACAGGCCGGCGCGCGCGAACGCCTCGAGCACGCTCGCCCGCGTGCCGGAGCCCGGCTCACGCATGACGAACGGCGCGGCGGCGACGCGTGCGAGGGATAGCGCGCGTTCGCGGGCGAGGTCGTCGTCCCGCCGCGCCACGATCACGAGCGGATTGCTCGTGATCGCTTGGCGCACGACGGGAAGGCCCTGCGGCGGATGCGCGAACAGGTACAGGTCGTCTTCGTGGCGGGCGAGGCGCGCAAGCAGCCCGGCGCGATTGTCCACGTGCAGGCGGACCGCAATGCCCGGGTAGCACTGCGAGAAGTCGCTCGCCATGCGCGCGACGAAGCGCGTCGCCGCCCCGGCGATCGCGAGCCGCAGCTCGCCGGCGGCGAGATCGCGCAAGTCCGCTAGGGCGTCGTCGAGGCGACCGATCGCCGCCAGCACTTCGAGGCAATGGTCGTACGCGCAGCGGCCGGACGGCGTGAGCTGGATCTGCCTGCCGACCTGTTCGAACAGCGGCGTGCCGAGCGTTTCCGACAGCTTGCGGATCTGGCCCGAGACGGTCGGCTGCGCGAGATGCAGCTCGGCCGCGGCGCGGGTGAAGCTCGACAGGCGGGCGCTCGCCTCGAACACCGCAAGCTGCGGCAGCGTGCCGTGGCGCAGGTAACGTCTCAATCGTGATTGCGGCATGACGGTCTCCTTTGCGTGACGCAACGACCGCGATGCCAAAAATGCAAAGCGGCCTTTACCTCGCTGGCAAAGACCGCTCGTACGGGTTTTGCGTACGCGAGTCTTTGCCATCCGGCAAAGGTCTCGCTTGCCCGTGGATGCCACTGGCCCGGCGCGACCGGGGCACGTTGCCGCACCCGGATTGACGATCGCACCGCGACGGCGCGTGACGCCGTCGAAGCTACTCCCCTTCTAGGGGTGCCCGCGTCGTGCTAGTGCGGGCACAAGACCAGTCTAGCACGCCTGCGGCCAAGCGCAACCCATCGCGAAGCGCGATGGAACGCATCCGAAAGTGCGAATTTTCAAGCGCGCGAACGCGTTGCATACTGCGCGTGGAAAAGGAGGAGGCTTGCGATGGATATCCTGTCCGCACAATTCGCGTCGGCGCTGCTGGCGATCATCGTCATCGACTTGGTGCTCGCCGGCGACAACGCGATCGTGATCGCGCTCGCCGCGCGCAACTTGCCCAAGCACCTGCAGAAGCGGGCGATCATCTGGGGCACGCTGGGCGCGATCGTGGTGCGCACGTCGATGACCCTGATCGTGGTCGCGCTGCTCAAGGTCCCGGGATTGCTGTTCGTCGGCGGCCTGCTGCTGGTGTGGATCGCCTACAAGCTGCTGATCCCGGAGGAGGGGGAGGGTGGGGCACACGTCAAGACCGCCGACAACTTCTGGGCCGCGATGCGCACGATCGTGGTCGCCGACGCCGTCATGGGCCTCGACAACGTGCTGGCGGTCGCGGGTGCCGCGCACGGCAGCTTCCTGCTGGTGGTGCTGGGGCTCCTCATCAGCGTTCCGATCGTGATCTGGGGCAGCACCTTGCTGCTCAAGTTCGTGGAGAGGTACCCGGCGTTCGTGTACCTGGGCGCGGGGGTACTCGCCTGGACCAGCGTCAAGATGATGAGCGCCGAGCCGCTGCTGCAACCGTACCTCGAGACGCACCGGCTGATCGTGCCGCTGCTGTACGCAATCGTGGTCATCGGCGTGCTCGCCGCCGGCTTCGTCCGCAACCACCGCACCCTCGAGTCGCGAATCACCGCCCGCATCGCCCAGTTCCCGCGCCAGGAAGCCCAAGAGGCCGCCGCATCCATCCCCACCGCCCGTGAAGGAGACATATCCATGCTGAAGATCCTCGTGCCCGTCGACGGGTCGCGCAACTCGCAGCACGCGGTTCGCCACGTGATCAAGGAGTACCGCAAGAACCCCGGCTTCGAGGTCCACCTGCTCAACGTGCAGGCGCCGTTCTCCCGGCACGTGGCGCAGTTCGCGCCGAAGCATGAGCGCGACGGCTACCACCAGGAGCAGGCGCAGGTGGCACTCGCGCCGCTGCGCACGATGCTCGACGAGGCGCGCGTGCCGTACGCCGAGCACGTGCGAGTAGGGCGGCGCGCGGAAACCATCGCCGACGAGGCGAAGCGGCTGAAGTGCGACCACATCGTGCTCGCCACCGCGCGCAAGAATTCGCTGACCCGCATGCTGGAGGCGTCGGTCACCAACCGCGTGCTCGATCTCACCTCGGTGCCGGTAGAGGTGGTGGTGGGCGACTCGGTGTCCAAGCTCGAGCGCTACGGCATCCCGCTCGGCATCGGCGCCGGACTCGGGACGCTGGTGCTGCTCGCGTTCGACTGATTCAGCGCGCCGGCCACACGATCGCCGCGCCGGCGCCGCTGAACGTACCCTTGCGGGTGTACAGGCTGTCGGCGGCAAGCAGCACGAACATGACGAGGGTCAGCGCGATCAGGAATCCCGCCACACCCATTGCGAGCTCGTAGACGCTCTGCGCGACCGCGCCGGACCCGCCCTCCGCCTTGCGGTTGCGGATCGTCGCGGGGAGCGTCGCCGCGCGCCAGAGGGTGTTGGCCGCCATAGTGACGCCGAAGGCCACGATGGCAAGCACGATGCCGGTGGCGAGCAGGATCGCAAATCGGCTTTCCGCACCGCTTTCCATGTACTCGCGGAACGCGGCGGCAACCACGCGCGGCGTGCGGCCGAGTGCGGGCAGCGCCTGGGAGAACCACGCCACGTCGTCGCGCTGGCGCGCGGCGGCGGCGCGTGCGTGGATCGAGTCGGCGTCGTCGCCCCCGATCTCCTTGCGGATGGCCCGGATCAGGTCGTCGAAGCCTTGCTCGTAACGGCCCTGCGCGAACGCGGGGGCAAGGTGGGCTTCGAGAAGCTGGCGCACGCGCGCGTCGGTCAGGCGGTCCTCGAGGCCGTAGCCCACGTCGATGCGCGCGAGGCGCGGCTCGGTGAACACGAACAGCACGAGGCCGGTATCGTCCTTGGCAGCGCCGATCTTCCAGTCGGAGGCGGTGCGGATCGCCCACGCGGCGAGTTCGCCCTCGGGTGGCTTGCGGTCGACGTAGATCACGATCTGGGCGCGGTCGTCGTTCAGCAAGCCGCCGGCCCATTGGCGGGCGAAGTCGGGCGTCACGATGCCGGCGCGGTCGATGAAGGCCTCGCTCGGGTCGGCGAGGGTTTTCGGCGGCGGCTCCCAGCGCGGGACCGCGAACACGAGCAGCAGGACAGCCACCACGAACGCGAGCAGCGACCAGCGGACAATGGCTACCGTGCGCGGGGAGATGTCGACTTTGGAGGTGGGCGCCATGCGGTGGTTATTATGGGCCCGTGAATCCGCGCAGCCTCGTCGCCCTTGGACTCATGCTGCTGATGCTCGCCGGGTGTTGCAGCATGTCGCGCCGGCCGATTCCGGGCCTGTGCATGGAGGAGGGTCCAAGTCGCCCGGTTCCGGGGCTTCGCCCGCACGGTACCGCCAAAGGGTAAGTCCCACCGCCGCCGTATGGGGAGTCCCACCGGCGCCGTATT
>JADLEZ010000174.1 GCA_020845855.1 Burkholderiales bacterium | reverse complement strand
GGGCGGTCCGATGGAAAGGCGAAAGTCCTCGGCAGCGACGCGAGTCCTCGTCCAATCTACCTTTGCCGGTACCGGCTCTCCATGCCGGGGGCCTACCTACCGCGACGGCCGGGCCACTGTGAGCCTTCGGCCGCGATCGCATGCAGGAATTCGGCCAGCAGCCTGCCCGCTTGCGTCAACGATTCCTTACGCTTGTAACACACGACGAAGCGCCGCTTCGCCCACGCGTCGGTAAGCGGGAGGACCGCAAGGCCCACCGCGTGCGCCTGTGTCGTACTCGCCTCGCGCGGCACGATCGCGATGCCCAGTCCGGCCGCGACACCGCGCAGGGCTGCGTCGAAGGTCGTCACCTGAATTCGATGGCGGATTGTCTGCTCCGCGAGGCGTGGGCACGATGCCGCGGCGGCCGCGCTGGATGAGCGCGATGCCGACGTCGTCTTCCAGCGCCGCGATCCGCTTGCTGATCGCGGACGCGACGATCGCCTCGCGGCCGGCGGCGCGCGCGATGCTGTGCTCCTCGCACACGGCGACGAACAGGCGCGGGCTGACCGGGTCGAAGGGACGGATCAAGGTTCATCGATTGGGGCATTCCCAAAGGGAACGGTAAGGCTTCCTAAATTGATCAATCGCGATGCCAGGCAACGGCTACAGCGGCGACCTCCAAACTGGCAACCGACATGCCGGGAGCGCTTGTTCGGGCTCCGGTGCGGTCCGCATCCTCGCGTGCTTGCATGAAACGATTCATGTCCTGCCCGCGCTACCGCTGCGCCAGTGGGTGCTTTCGGTGCCCAAGCGCCTGCGCTACTTCCTCGAGCGTGACACGGCTCTGCAAGGCGTGGCGCTGCGCCTGTTTCTCGCTGCCGTCGAGCAGTGCCTGCGCGCGCACTGCCCCGGTTCGCCCACCCACGCGCGCATCGGCGCGATCGCCTTCATTCACCGCTTCGGTAGCGCGCTCAACGCCCACCTGCACTTCCACTGCGTGGTCATCGACGGCGTGTTCACCCCCGCGCTCGACGGCCCGCGCTTCATCTACTGGAACTACGTGTCGTCGAGCCGTGAGCGCATCGAGCGCGCGAAGGAGGACTGGCGGGCGCAACGGACGGCGAAGATTCCCGGCGAGACGGAGTGGATACCGCTGCCGCCGTGATCAGATCTGCGCGCCGCGCCCCGCCCAATAAGGCTCGCCCAGCTCGCGCTTGAGGATCTTGCCGGCGGCGTTGCGCGGGAACTCCGCCAGGATGGCCACCGCGCTCACCCGCTGGTAGCGCGCGCCGACCCGTTCGTTGATCCAGTCGCGCAGCGCCTCCGCCGTGACGTCCGCCTCCCGCCGCAGCACGACCGCGGCCAGCGGCGTCTCGCTCCAGCGCTCGTGCGGCACGCCGAACACCGCCACTTCGAGCACCGCCGGGTGCCGGATCGCGATTTCCGCGCATGAAGTGCGTGCGCACGATCCCCTTCGGTTGGCCCGTCGTGCCGCTCGTGCAAATGATGTTGAAGGTGTCGCCGCCCGCGACGGTCTCGGGCGCCAACGTGTCGCCCGCCTGCGCACCCGCTGCCGTCGTCGCCGTGGCGCCGTCGGCCACGAGGCACGTCGGCGCGCAGTCGCGCAGCAGGCTCGCGAGCCCGGCCGGGGTCAGGAGCGGGCTCAAGGGCACCCGCACGCCGCCGATCGATGCTGCGGCAGGCGGCCCTTGCCGCAGGGCAGTCCCGACACCCCGCGAACCTGGGCAGGCCCGCGCCCTGCGCCGAGCTGGCGCAGCGGCGAAATTGCCGCTGCCGACCCACGGGTATACACTCGTCTCGCTCGTCGGAAAGGCAAGGGAAGCCAATGCAACGCAGAAGATTCTTGTCCGGTACGGTTGCGGCGGCAACAGCGTTCGCACTCCCCGCGCGCGGAGTCGCGCAGGCCCAGGACTGGCCGAGTCGCCCCGTGCGTATCGTTGCGCCCTCCGCGCCGGGCGGGAGCCTCGACATTCTGTCGCGCATGTTCGGCCGCAGACTCGGGGAGCAGCTCGGCCAGCCCTTCGTCGTGGAGAACCGCGCCGGCAGCGGCGGCAACATCGGCTTCGACGCCGTGGCGAAGGCGCGGCCGGATGGCTACACCATCATGATCGCGTCCGATCCGCTCGCCGTGAATCCCGCTTTGTACGCGACGCTTCCCTTCGACCCGCTGCGCGACTTCGCGCCCATCATCATGATCGCCACGCTGTCGCAGGTGCTGGCGGTGAATCCGAAGGTCCCGGCCGCGAGCCTGGCCGAATTCCTGGCGCTTGCCCGCTCGCGCCCGAATGCGCCCACCGTGGGGACCTCGGGCAACGGCTCGCCGGGCCACCTTGCGGTTGCGTTGCTCAATCAGGCCGGCTACCCGCTGGTGCACGTGCCGTATCGCGGTGCGGGTGTCGCCCTGGTGGATGTGGTTGGCGGCCAGATCGATGCCACCATCGTCACGCTGCCCGCCTCGCTTCCCTTCATCAAGCAGAAGCAGTTACGCGCGTTGGCGGTCACTTCGTCCCGGCGCTCGCGCTTCGCTCCCGAGTTGCCGGCGATGAAGGAGCAAGTCGCGACCGCGGTGGTCGACTCCTGGCAGGCTTTCTTCGCGCCCGCCGGCACGCCGCCCGCCATCGTGCAGAAGCTCAACGACGAGTTCGCCGCGGCGTTGCACAACAAGGAGGTTACGGATGCGTTCGAGGCGCAGGCATTCGAGGCGGGCGGTGGGACACCCGAAGATCTCGGCAAGTTCCTGCGCGAGGAGACGCTGCGCTGGGCGCCGATCGTGAAGGCGGCCGGCATTCGCGCCGACTGAAGCGCGGCCGATTCGGGACCCGCATCCTTAACCCGTCAAGATCTCGACAGGCACCGACAACGCCCATGAAACGCACCCCGACGATTTTCAGCGAGAAGCGCCTGCAGGCGATGATGGACCGCAAGAACATCGACCTCGTCATCGTGCGCGGCACCGAGAACTCCAAGTACCTGAGCGAGTTCTTCCACAACGGCGGCAATCTCGGCTACCGGCCGTTCACGGTGTTCTATTTCCGTGATCCGGCGAGGAAGCCCGCGTTCGTCGTGCCGGCAGTCGATCTGCACCTTGCCATCGACTCGACCTGGATCGAGGATGTGCGCGCCTATGCCATGGCGGAATTCTTCACCGATCTCGACGTGCATTTCTACAAGGACTTTTTCGAAGCTGCGGCGGACATCCTGCGCGAGCGCAACGTGACGGGCATGACCATCGGCACCGAGGGCGAGAACCTGACCACCGGCTTCCGCCGAAAGCTGGAGGAACTCCTGGCCGGGAACTCGATCGTCGATGTCGCCTTCGACATGGATCTGGTGCGCATGGTGAAGACGCCCGAGGAAGTGCGCCGGCTGCGGCGCGCCGCCGAAATCACCGTCAAGGCGCACGAAAGCTTTCGTGCCGCCATCACGCCGGGCGGCACCGACGAGGACCTGACCCGCGCGGCGCTGGGGCGCATGATCGCCGAGGGCGCCGACGGGGTGCATTTCATCAATGTCGGCTGCGGCCCCGGGACTTCGTACGCCGCGCACAGCCCGTTTCCGACCGGCCATCGCATGGCGGTCGGCGACTTCGTGAAAGTGGACATGGGGGCGATGTACCGCGGCTATCCGGCCGATTTCGTGCGTTCGTACTTCATCGGCCATACCACCGAGCGGCACAAGGAAATCTGGGCACGGCTGAACGAAGTGCAGCTGGAACTGGGCATGTGGCTCAAGCCAGGGGTGACCGGCGGCGAGATCTTCGAGCGCGGTTACAACCGCATCAGCCATTACCTGCCCAATTTCCCGCGCGAATTCGTGGGGCACGGCCTGGGACTGAATCCACACGAGCAGCCGCGCATGAACCGCGTGAACCGCACCGTTTTGGAGCCCGATACCGTCGTGTGCCTGGAATACAGCTATTACCACGAGGGCGTGCGCCATCACACCGAAGACACCTTCCTGGTGAAGGCGGACGGGGTAGAGCATTGGACCGCCAATTGCCCGCGCGAGCTCGTGGTGGCAGCTTAGGAGGCACGTGAGAATCGCTTGACCAATTGTGGTTCTGCTGTTTGGTGCTAGCGACGACGTTGAGCTCGACGCCGTTGCCTCATCGGCCGCGCGGGCATCGCCCGCACGGCCCGCGCGCGCCCCGACACGTCGCTGCCGCTCGAGCGGCTCGTGCGTCCGCTCGCTGGCGCGGCCGCCTCACTCGGCTTCGACCGTTTCGCCAGCCGCAGTCCCGCGCTACCGCCGGGCGTTCGGCTGTGCGCTCACCCTCGGCATCCGGCCGTGGGATCGCCGGGTTGAATCGAGCACCAGGGGGCCGGTCAACTCGACCCCGGCAGCAGCGCACGTTCGCTGTGCGCATCGAAAAGATGCACCTTCCGGGAGTCGACAACGACCGGGAGAACGTCACCGCGCGCCGGCTGCACCTCGCGGTCCATGCGTGCCAGCAACGACGCGTCGCCGCTGCGCAGGTGCACGAAGTTCTCGTTGCCCATGTGCTCGACGAACTCCACCTGCGCGTCGATTCGTGGCCCCGCTTCGGGGGCCGCGAAGCGCCGCGCATCGTGAACGTCCTCCGGCCGCACGCCGAGGACCACCTCGCCGGGCTCGGCGCCGTCCAGGCGCGCCGCGAACTGCGGCACGAGCGGCACGCTCAGCCCCGAACTCTTGACGACCAGCGATCCCGGCGCGCGCTCGAGTCGTCCGCGAAAGAAGTTCATCGCGGGGCTGCCGATGAAGCCCGCCACGAACATGTTCACCGGACTCGCGTACACCTGCGCCGGCGAATCGACCTGCTGGAGCACGCCGTCGCGAATGATGGCGATGCGCGTGCCCATCGTCATGGCCTCGACCTGGTCGTGAGTGACGTAGATCATCGTCGCATGCAACCGCTGATGCAGCCTGCTGAGCTCGACACGCGTCTGCACGCGCAGCTTCGCGTCCAGGTTCGACAGCGGCTCGTCCATCAGGAACGCCTTCGGCTCGCGCACGATGGCGCGACCGAGCGCCACGCGCTGGCGCTGACCGCCCGACAGCTCCCTCGGCTTGCGCGACAGCAGCGGCCCGATGTCGAGGATCTTCGCCGCCTCGTGCACCCGCTCGCGCAGCAGCTGCGCCGAAACGTTGCGCAGCCTGAGGCCGAACGCCATGTTGTCGAACACGCTCATGTGCGGGTAGAGCGCATAATTTTGGAACACCATGGCGACGTCGCGATCCTTGGGCGCCAGGTTGTTGACGAGCCGCTCGCCGATGTAGATGTTCCCGGACGAGACCTCCTCCAACCCGGCGATCATCTTCAGGATGGTCGACTTGCCGCAGCCCGAGGGGCCGACCAGGACCAGGAACTCCTTGTCGGCGATGTCCATCGTGACGTCGTTCACCACGGCGTTGTCGCCGAAGCGCCGGACGACGTGCTCGAGGCGCACTGACGCCATGGCGTGTCTATTGCTCGCGGGCCATGGCTGCGGCGCGCCCGATGGGCTTCATCACGTTCAGGCGGTCGCCGCCGGCAGCGGGCGCTCGGCTTCCGTGCCAGGGACCGGGCCGACGTCGAGGTGCACATTCTGCCTGCGCAGCTCGGCACGCAGCCGTTGTGGATCGAGGTCGCGCGGACGTGCACCGGCCTTGACGCAAAGCGCCGCCGCCGTTCCCGCGGCCTGGCCGACCATCATGCCGGTGACCATCGTGCGCGACGATGCCATCGCCTCGTGCGTGGTCGAGATGCAGCGCCCGGCGAGCAGGAGCTGATCGACGCGCACGGGCAGCAGGCAGCGGTAGGGAATGTCGTACGAGCCATCCTCCCCGCCGATCGGCGTGAACAAAGTCTTGCCGCTGGTCGGATCGTGGATGTCGATCGGATAGCCCACCTTCGCGATCCCGTCCGCGAACTTGCGACCCGAGACGCAGTCCTCGGCGGTGAGCTGGTACTCGCCGATCATCCGTCGCGTCTCGCGCACGCCGATGAAAGGCGCCGTAGCCTGGATGTGGCCGTGCTCGAACCCCGGAACGTACTTGCGCAGCACCTCCGCCAGCTTGAACACCTGCCGCTTGCCTTCGATCTCGGCCTTGGTCAAGTCGTCCGCATTGGTGCCGTCCAGGCCTTGCAGGCGCGAGGCGTTGATATTGGTTTCCCGCGCGTGCACGGTGTTGCCCCAGAACTCGTCCGTACCGAGGAACAGGCCCTCGCGCGCGACCTCGTCCGCGTACTTGTGCAGGGTGGCCGACCACCACACCGGGTAGCGCTCGCCGCTCTCGGGAAGCGGCGCCCAGGCAGCACCCTTGCCGATGTCGCGGAACATGCGCGGAACGTCGACGTTGCCCATCTTGAAGACCAGCGACATGCGTTGCATCTTGGCGTCGCCCGCGCGGCCCTTTTCGAACGCGCCGCCGGCCCAGGTGGTGATGTCTCCGTCGCCCGTGCAATCGATCACGAGTTTCGCACGGATGAGCAGGCGCCCGCCCTTGCTCAGGACGACGACACCGCGAATGTCGTCGCCCTCCATGAGCACCTCCAGCGGGCTCGTGTGATACAGGATCTCGCCGCCCGACTCGAGGATCATCTCCTGCACGACGAACTTCATCGTCTCCACGTCGATCGGGGTGGTCGTCTTCATGTGCGCGTTCTCGATCCAGACCGGGCCCGTCGATCCGCCCAGCGCCTTCATGCGCTCGATCAACTCCCACGGCAAGCCGGCGACGATGCGCTCCGCCCGGCTGCTGTGGAACGTGTGCAGGCAAAGGCCGACGTTCGCGACGCCGCCCAGGAAGCCATAGCGCTCCACGATGATCGGGCGCGCGCCGGCGCGCGCCGCCGCGACGGCGGCGCCGACGCCGGACGTTCCGCCACCGATGACCAGCACCTCGGTCTCGCGTTCCTTGTCAAACTGGGACATGCCTCTCTCCTGGGTTGGCGAACCCGGCGTCCGCCTGCAGCGTAACGCCGGTGTCGTCGATCTCGTACGTGGTGAAGCGCGATCGGCAGGGCGGCCCGAGGGCCACGTGCAGCCGGCGACGCGCGGGCTGGGCGACGACCGCCACGTTGGTCTGCGCCCCCACTTCGTCGCGATCGGCGTGACGGCAGATCGCACGGCTGCCGCCGCCATGGTCGCGCAGCAGCGTCATCGCGATCGCGGGGGTGAAGGCGGCCTCGACATCCGCCAGGAGCCGCGCCATCCGCTCCCGGCGCGCCTGCGAATTGCGCAGGTAGTCGCCGATGCACGCGTTGAGCGCGTCGCTCCCCGGCGAGACATAGTGATTGGAATGCGCGAGAAGGCCGTCTGACGCACGCACCAGCCGCACGTCGTCGAGCGTGGTCTCGACATCCACCAAGTCGCCTTCGGCGTCGGCCAGCATGAGGTTGTGGGACGACGCGCGCGGCGGCGAGCGGCGAATGGTCTCGATGGCGCGCGCCACCGTCGGCTGCTCGAGCACGCGGCGGCGCAGGAACTTGCGGCTCGGATAGCCCGCGCGCCATCCGGCGCAGCGGATCATGCTGCCGCACAGAGCCAGGCCGGCGCTGTTGATGCCCTCCTGCGCCAGCATGCCGGCGAGCGTTGCCGTTAGGATGCGGGGTCCACCCGGCGGACGCACGCACAGCATCACCCACAAGCGCGCGCTGGTCGCATCGAGGTCGACGTTCTGCGCGACGAGGACGTTCCCGTCGGCCGTTCGCGTGCCCTCGACGCCCAGCAGCGTGCACTCGCCGCGCGGATGCATGGCGGCCCGTGCGCCGTCGACAAAGAGCAGCTCGTAGCGCGTGTTGATGACCGCCCCTTCCGCAAGCGTCATGCGCGCGCCCTCGGCGATGCCCCGCACTTCCTCCACGAGCTCGGGCGTCGACGCGCGAACGATGTCGAGCAGGCGCAACGCGCCGGCGAGTGCGGCATCGCGCCCCATGCCGGCCGTTTGCAGTTGGCGAAACGACCAGTCGAGCGTGCCGTGGGCGAGCGCGGCCGCGCTCTCGCCATGGATGTAGCCGATCTCGAAGCGCGTGCCCCGCGCCTCGATGAGCGGTAACACCGTGGGCGCTGCCGACGTGGAATTCGACATGCGGTTCAATCCAGATTGGCGATGGCGACTGCCTGGCGGGTCGTGTGCGCCAACCCGTCGCAGCCGCACGATTCGCGAACGATGAGGGTGGTGGGGATGCGGTGCTCGCCCGCGCCGGGGGACTTCTTGCTCACGATCCATTCGAACAGCAGGCGTCCCGCGTGCGCGCCCACCGCCTCGGGGTCGAGGTTCACGGTCGTGAGCGGCGGGTTGGTGGCGATCGCCCAGGCGGCCTCGTCGAACCCGATCAGCGCGACGTCGTCGGGCACGTGCGCGCCGCGCTCGCGCAGGCCGACGATCACACCGAGCGTCATGGTCGAGCTGAACGACAGCACGGCGGTGGGCGGATCGGCGAGGTCGAGCACGCGATGCGCCGCACGAATGCCGCCCTCCACCGACGCGTCCTCCGTCACGACGAGACCCGCACCGGGGATGCCCGCGCGGCGAAGGCATCGTGCATAGCCGTCGATGCGCTCCGCCACCGACGAGCGGCGCGCGCGGGGAGCGATGGCGGCGATGCGGCGATGGCCATGCCCCAGCGCATGCGCGGTGGCCGCGACTGCCCCGCCGGCATGATCGGGAAGCACGGCGGGCACGGCTGCCGAGTCGATGCGGCGGTTGATCGCCACGACGGGCCAGTCACGGGCAAGGTAGTCCGCGAGGAAGCGGTGGGAGCCTTCGGCGGGCGCCACGATGATGCCGTCGACCCCCTTGTGGAAAAACGTGCGGATCGCGCGCTCCTCGCGCCCGATATCCTCGTCGGTGTCGGCGAACACGACCGACATGCCGGCCGCCGCCGCCAGGTCCTCGACGATGCGGGCCACACGCGCGGCGAACGGCGTCGTGATGTCGGACAGGACCAGGCCGACGGTCCTGGTGGTCCGCTGCCGCAGGCTGCGTGCCACGGCATTGGGCTGGAAGCCGGATTGCTTGATGACCTCGAGCACGCTCTCGCGCAACGGCGCGCGGACGATCTGCGGCCGGTTCAGCACGTGCGAGACCGTGCCCACCGACACGCCCGCCCGCTTCGCGATCTCGCGGATGGACAGACGCGCCGGGGGCGTGCGGCGTGCGGATGACTTGCGCGCTGCGCTCTTGCTCGCCACCCCGTCAGCCCTTGACCGCGCCCGACGTCATGCCCGCGACGATGTAGCGCTCGACCAGCACGAACAGCGCGAGCACGGGGAGGATCGACACGAGCGAGCTCGCCATGATGTCGTTCCAGTGGACCACGTGCTCGCCGAAGAGCGAATTGATGCCGACGGTCACCGGCCACTTGGACTGGCTCGCGAGCAGGCCGCGCGCGAAGTCGTAGTCGCCCCACGCCAGCACGGCCGAGGCGATGGCGGCAGCCGCGATGCCGGGGCCCGCGAGCGGAAGCGTCACGCGAAAGAACGCGGTGAATGGGCTGCAGCCGTCCACCTCGGCTGCCTGCTCGAGCTCGCGCGGCAGGCTGTCGAAGTAGCCCTTCAGCATCCACGTCGCGAACGGGATCTCGAACGTCGTGTACGCGATGATCAAGCCGACGCGACTGTCGCTCATCCCCCAATCCTTGAACATGACGTACAACGGCACCATGAGCAGCGTCGCCGGAATCATCTTCGTGGCGAGCAGCAGCAATGCGAGCGCGTCGGCGAAACGGCTGTTGAACCGCGACAGGCTGTATCCGGCGAACACCGAGATGGCGAGCGCCGCGGCCATCGAGGCGATCGTCAGGATCGCCGAGTTGAGCAGCCACTGCACCAGCGGTCCGGTGGCGAACACGCGCCCGAATGCCGACAGATCGGGCTCGACCGGGACGAACACCGGCGGGTACTGCAGCAGGCGCGCCTCGGGGGTCACCGCGGTGATGAACATCCAGTACAGCGGAAAGAGGCTGAGGGCGCACACAAGCACGATCGTGGCGGCGTGCAGCAGGCGAATGGGACGCAACGCGGACATCGGCAATCAGTGGAAATCGGTGCGCAGCAACCGTACGACCACGATCGTGAAGACGAGCGAGATGACGAGCATCACGATGCCCAGCGCCGAGGCATAGCCGAAGTGGAACCCCTGGAAGGCCTCGACATACAGGTTGACGCTGAGTGTCTCAGTCGAGCGTTCGGGGCCGCCGCCCGAAATCACGTAGATCTGCCCGAACTCGCGAAACGTCACGAGCCCCGTGAGCACGACGGTGACGACGCGTACGTGCCCGAGTGCCGGCCAGGTGATGGTGCGGAACTCCTGCCATCGGTTCGCGCCGTCCACCCGCGCCGCCTGGTACAGCTCGGAAGGAATCGCCTGGAGGCCGGCAAGCTGCGTGAGCATCGTGAACGGCACGATCTTCCAGATGCCCACCAGGGAGATCACCGTCATCGCGGTCCACTTCGTGGTCAGCCAGGCGACGGGTGCGTCGATGATTCCGAGGCGCAGCAGGACGAAATTGACCACGCCGAAGGAGGCGTCGAACATCCACAGGAACGCGAACGCGGCCACCACGCCCGGCAGCGCCCACGGCATGCTGAGGAGCGTTCGTCCGATGCGCGTGCCGAGCGAGCGTCGGTTCACCAGCAGCGCGAGCCCGAGCCCGATCGCATAGGCCAGCGCGGTGACGGTGAGGCTGTACGTGAGCGTGACGCCGATCGAGTTCCAGAACTGCGGGTCCTCGACCAGCGCGCGGTAGTGCTCCAGGCCCACGAAGGCGTTCATTCGCTGGGGCCGACTCAAGTTGTAGTTGTGCACGCTCATCCACAGCGTGCGCGCGACCGGATAGACGATCATGCCGAGCGCGAAGACCAGCGCGGGCATCAGCAGCGCCTGACCGAACAGCCTGCGTCGCACCATGGACGAGAGCCACGGCACCCCGCCGCCGCGCGCGGGGTAGTCGATGGCGGCGGGTGCCGACATGCGTGGGGAAGCGGCGATCGGGCCGCGACGCTACTGCTTGGCCACCTTCTCGATATCGCCCTTGATTTCCTTCAGCGCCTCGTCGGGCGACTTGTTGCCGAAGAAGACGCCGTGCAGCCGGTTTACCACCGCTTTGTCTATCTCGCCCTCGACGTCCTGCAGCCCAGGTATCAGGTAGCTCTTGCCGGTCTTCTCGTTGTCGGCGAACGTGGAAAGCCACGGATAGTCCTGCATCGCCTTGGCTGTGAGCGCGCCCTGGCGAGCCGGCGTCACGCCGGCCATCTCGCCGAACTTCTGCATCCACGCGTCCGACGTGACCATCTTGATGAACTCCCACGCGAGGTCCTTGTGTTTCTGGTCCTTGGCGATGGCGAAGCCGTTCGACGGACCGGCCGATTGGTTCGGAAACGGAATGGGCGCGACGCCGAGGTCGGCGACGATCTGGGGATTCTCGGACTTGGCGCTGGTCATCACCCAGGGGCCTTCGATGATCATGGCCGCCTTGCCCTGGTAGAAGAGCTGGCGCGCCTTGATGCGGTCCGCGTCGAGCGGCACGACTCCCGCCTTGATCAGGTCGCGCTCGACCTCGATCGCCTTCCGGTTCGCGGGCGTCACGACGTTCAGATGCTGCGCGTCGGCGCCCCATCCTCCGCCCAAGCCCACCATGATCGAGCTGAAGCCATAGATGTAGGCGTTGTTGTCCATCTTGGTGGTGAGCGAGTACCCGAACTGCGACACGCTTCCATCCGGCTGCTTCTTGGTGAGCTTCTTCGCGGCGGCGATCAGCTGTTCCGGCGTCTTCGGCACGCTCACTTTCGCTTCCTCGAGCATTCGCTTGTTGTACATGAGCGAGTTCGAGTAGCCGGAAATCCAGATGCCGTAGGTCTTGCCGCCGACGCGCCCGGCGTCGAGCAGGTAGGTCGCCCATGTCTTGCCGATGTCCGTCTGGGCGATCTTGTCGTCGAGCGGATCGAGCCAGCCGGCCGCAGCGGCCTTGTAGAAGAGCTGGGACAGGTACTGGACGATCTCCGGCGGGTCGTTCGCCGCGAACATCTTGGTGAGGTCGTCGGCGTAGCGCGCGCTCGCGACCGGGATCTTCTCGATCTTGACGTTCGGGTGCGTCTTCTCGAACTCCACGATCGCCGCGCTCAGGAACGCGTCGTACCCCGGCTGGCCCCACTGCCACGAGGGGAAGCGCAGCACGATCTTTTCCTGCCCGCTTGCCGGTGGGCTTGCGGTGGCGGCGGACGGCGCCTTCGCCGCCTCCTTGGTCTGAGGGGCATTGCTCTGCCCGCAGCCCGCCATCAGCAAAGCGGTGAGGACCAGCGCCGTCGCCCACTGCCACCCCCAATGCCCGCGTTCCATGAGCCGCCTCCGTCGTGTAGTCGGATTCCTTGAAACGTTTCAAGCGTAGCTCGCACGCAGTCGCGTGTCAATACTCGCCAAGGCACGGCGCAGGCTGACCGGGTCGAAGGGGCGGATCAAGGTTCATTGATTGTGGCATTCCCAAAGGGAACGGTAAAGCTTCATAAATTGATCAATCGCGATGCCAGGCAACGGCTACAGTGGCGACCTCCAAACTGGCAACCGACATGCCGGGAGCGCTTGTTCGGGCTCCGGTGCGGCACGCATCCTCGCGTGCTTGCATGAAACGATCTTTCGCATTTCGACAATGCAATTGCATTACCATGCGTCATATCCATCTCTTTCCCGGCAAAGCGCACCATGCCCATGCCCGCCACCCTCGAAGTCGAATCCACGCTGACCGACCGCTACCAGACCACCGTGCCGGAGACGGTGCGTCGCGCCCTGCGTCTCGGCAAGCGCGACAAGATCCGCTACTCGATTCGCCCGAGCGGCGAGGTGGTGCTGACCCGCGCCGAAGCCTCCGAGGAGGACGACCCGGCGCTCCGCCAGTTCCTGGGGTTCCTGGCCCGCGATATCGAACGCCATCCCGAGCACCTGCAGGCCCTAGGTGCCGGCCTGGTCCGGCACCTGCAAACCCTGGTCGGAGACGTCGAAGTCGATCTCGATGCCGCCTTGTCGGCGGACGATGAATGAGCAGCGGCAAGCCCGCGCCGCTGGTCATTCATGGCTGGACGATCTTCGCTCACCCGTTGTTCCTCG
>JADLEZ010000173.1 GCA_020845855.1 Burkholderiales bacterium | reverse complement strand
CCGACGCCCCCAAGCTGCCGCCGCTCGCCGCGCTGCGCACGCTCGCGCGCATCGGCCGCTTCCTGCGGCCGTACCGACGGCAGGTCGCCTTCGCGGCCGTCGCGCTCGTCTTGGCGGCCGCCGCGGTCCTGACCATCGGGCAGGGCCTCAAGTTCGTGATCGACGAAGGCTTCGCAGCGCAAAGCGGCGCGGGACTCGACCGCACGCTCGGCTTCATGCTCGGTGTCGTCGTGGTCATGGCGCTTGCCACCTACGCGCGCTTCTACTTCGTGTCGTGGCTGGGCGAGCGCGTGACCGCCGACTTGCGCCGCGCGGTGTTCGACCATCTGCTCGCGCTGCCGCCGGGCTGGTTCGAGGTCACGCGCACGGGCGAGGTGATCTCGCGCCTGACCAACGACACCACGATGCTCGAGACCGTGATCGGCTCCAGCGCGTCGATGGCGATCCGCAACCTGCTGCTCATGGCCGGGGGCCTCGTGATGCTCGCGCTGACCAGCGCCAAGCTCACGCTGCTGGTGCTGATCGGGGTGCCGCTGGTGCTGGTGCCGATCCTGTTCTTCGGCCGCCGCGTGCGCAAGCTCGGCCGCGCGAGCCAGGACCGGGTCGGCGACGTCGGCGCCTACGTCGACGAGGCGCTGCACGAGATCCGCACGGTGCAGGCGTACGGTCACGAGGACGAGGATCGTCGCCAGTTCGGCGCGCGTGTGGAAAGCGCATTCGCCACAGCGCTGGCGCGCATCCGCCAGCGGGCGCTGCTGGTCGCCACCGTAATCCTGCTGGTGTTCGGCGCGGTCGGCGTGATCCTGTGGATAGGCGGCCACGACGTGGTGGCGGGCCGCATTACGGCGGGCCAGCTCTCGGCGTTCGTGTTCTACGCGGTGATCGTCGCCGGCGCGGCGGGCACCATCAGCGAAGTGATCGGCGACGTGCAGCGCGCGGCGGGCGCTACCGAGCGCTTGTTCGAGCTGCTGTCAATCGAGCCCGCCATTCGCGCGCCGGAGCATCCGATTGCGCTGCCGTCTCCCGCGCGCGGCACGGTGAGCTTCGCCGAGGTCACGTTCCACTATCCGTCCCGCCCGGATCCGGCGGCGTTGTCCGACTTCACGCTCGCGGTCGCGGCCGGCGAGAAGGTCGCGCTGGTCGGGCCGTCCGGTGCCGGCAAGACCACCGTCTTCCAGCTCCTGCTGCGCTTCTACGACCCGCAGCGTGGCGCGGTGGCCATCGACGGCGTGGATCTGAAGGACGCCGCCCCCGCGCAGGTGCGCGAGCGCCTGGCGCTGGTCCCGCAGGAGCCGGTGATCTTCGCCGCCAGCGTGACCGACAACGTGCGCTACGGCCGGCCCGGCGCCGCCGACGAGGAAGTGCGCGCCGCGTGCGAGGCGGCCTATGCGACCGAGTTCATCGAGCGCCTGCCGGAAAAGCACGCGAGCTTCCTGGGCGAGCGCGGCGTACGCCTGTCCGGCGGGCAGCGCCAGCGCCTCGCGATCGCGCGCGCGATTCTCGCCGACCGCCCGATCCTGCTCCTCGACGAGGCAACGAGTGCGCTGGACGCGGAGAGCGAGCGCATGGTGCAGTTGGCACTCGCACGGCTGATGGCGGGGCGCACGGTGCTGATCATCGCCCATCGCCTGGCCACGGTGCGCCACGCCGACCGCATCGCGGTGATGGACCACGGGAAGATCGTGGCCACCGGAACCCACGACGAGCTCACCCGCTCCAATCCGCTCTACGCGCGCCTCGCCGCGCTGCAGTTCGGCTACGGTCACGACGCCATCGCCGCGGGCGGCGCCGCGGCATTGCAATGATCCGCTCGCCGTTCGCAATGCGATAATTCACCGTTCGCGACCCGCGATTTCCCGGCAATGACGGCGCCTCTCCTCGCGATCGACGGCCTCACCGTCGAGTTCCGCACGGCGGAGCGGACGGTGGTGGCGGTGCGCGATCTTGCGCTCACCGTCGGCCGCGGCGAGACGGTCGCGGTGGTCGGAGAATCGGGCTCCGGCAAATCGGTGACCGCACTGTCCGTCATGCGCCTGGTGGAGCACGGCGGCGGCCGCATCGCCTCGGGCGCGATCCGCTTCGACCGCCGGCACGGCGAGGTGCTCGACCTTGCGCTGGCGGATACTAGAACCATGCGCGAGATCCGGGGCGGCGAGATCGCGATGATCTTCCAGGAGCCGATGACCTCGCTCAACCCGGTGTTCGCCGTGGGCGAGCAGATCGCCGAGGCGATCCGCTTGCACCAGGGCATGGCGGCCGGGGCAGCGCGTGCGGAAGCATTGCGCATGCTCGACCAGGTGCGCATCCCCGAGGCGCGCGCGGTACTGTCGCGCTACCCGCACCAACTCTCGGGCGGCATGCGCCAGCGGGTGATGATCGCCATGGCGCTGTCCTGCAGGCCGGCGCTGCTCATCGCCGACGAGCCGACCACCGCGCTCGACGTCACTATCCAGGCCCAGATCCTGGCGCTGATGCGCATGTTGCAGGACGAGCTTCGCATGGCGGTGCTGTTCATCACGCACGACATGGGAGTGGTGGCGGAGGTCGCCGATCGCGTGGCGGTGATGTTGCGCGGCGAGAAGGTGGAGGAGGGCCCGGTCGACGCGATCTTCGCGCAGCCGCGCGAGGCGTATACCCGCGACCTGCTGGCCGCGGTGCCGCGGCTTGGCGCCCTCGCCGGCGAAGATGCGCCGAGCAGGATCGGCGTCGCCGGCGATCACGGATCGGCGTTGCCGGACCCGGCGGCGCCGATCCTCAAGGTGCGCGGTCTCACCACCCGCTTCGACGCGAAGGCCGGGCTGTGGACCCGCGGTCGCCGGCGGGTGCACGCCGTGGAGCGCGTCAGCTTCGACCTGGCGGCGGGCGAGACGCTGGCCCTCGTTGGCGAATCCGGATGCGGCAAATCGACCACCGGACGCTCGCTGCTGCGCCTGGTCGAGCCGCAGGAAGGCAGCATCGAGTTCGAGGGACGCGACATCGCCAAGGTGCCGCGCGCACGCTTGCGCGAGGTGCGGCGCGACATCCAGATGATCTTCCAGGATCCGTTCGCCTCGCTCGACCCGCGCCTGACCGTGGGATTTTCCATTGCCGAGCCGCTGCTGATCCACGGTGCTGCCCGCCGCCGCGAGGCCGAGGCGCGGGTCGCGGAGCTGCTCGGGCACGTTGGTCTTGCGCCCGAGCACGCCCGCCGCTATCCGCATGAATTCTCGGGCGGGCAGCGCCAGCGCATCGCGATCGCGCGCGCGCTTGCGCTGCGCCCGAAAGTGATCGTTGCCGACGAGCCGGTATCCGCGCTCGACGTCTCGATCCAGGCGCAGATCGTCAACCTGCTGCTCGACCTGCAGCAGAAGTTCGACCTGTCGTACCTGTTCATCTCGCACGACATGGCCGTGGTCGAGCGCATGAGCCACCGGGTGGCGGTGATGTACCTGGGGCAGATCGTCGAGATCGGGCCGCGCCGCGCGGTGTTCAACAATCCGCAACATGCCTACACCCGGCGGCTGCTGTCGGCGGTCCTGGTCGCCGACCCAAGCAAGCGGCGGCGGCGGACCGAGCTATCATCCGAGGAGATTCCCAGCCCGGTACGCGCGGTCGGCGACGAGCCGCGGGTCGCGCCGCTCGAACGCGTCGGGCCGGATCATTACGTCGCCGTGCACAGCGTCGGCGGCGCCTACTGATTCTTCAACAATCGACCCGAAGGAGCTTGGCATGAAGGTCACACCACGCCACATCGCATGCGCTCTCGCGCTGGCGGCGATCGCGCTGCCGGTTCATGCGGCCAAGGACGTCGTGTTCGCGGTGGCCTCGACGTTCACTACCACCGATCCCTACGACGCCAACGACACGTTGTCGCAGGCGATGGCGAAATCGTTCTACGAAGGCCTGTTCGGCTTCGACAAGGACATGAAGCTGATTCCGGTGCTTGCCGAAAGCCACGAGGTGAGCAAGGACGGCCTGATCTACACCATCAAGCTCAAGCGAGGCATCAAGTTCCACGACGGCACCGATTTCAAGGCCGACGCGGTCAAGGTCAACCTCGACCGCGTGACCAATCCCGAGAACAAGCTGAAGCGCTTCGGGCTTTACAACAACAACATCGCCAAGACGGAGGCGCTCGACGATTACACCGCGCGTATCACGCTCAAGACGCCGTTCTCGCCGTTCATCGCCCAGCTCGCGCATCCCTCGACGGTGATGATCAGCCCGACCGCGCTCGCGAAATGGGGCAGCAAGGACATCGCCTTCCATCCGGTGGGCACCGGGCCGTTCAAGTTCGTCGAGTGGAAGCAGACCGATTACCTGAAGGTGGAGAAGTTCGACGGCTACTGGCGCAAGGGCTATCCCAGGGTCGACTCGATCACCTGGAAGCCGGTCGTCGACAACAACACGCGGGCGGCGATGATGCAGACCGGCGAGGCACAGTTCACGTTCCCGGTCTCCTATGAAGTCGCCGATGTGCTGAAGGCCAGGCCCGAGCTGGTGGTGGTCGCCGCGCCGTCGATCGTGCTGCGATACCTGTCGATGAACACCCAGCAGAAGCCGTTCGACAATTCGAAGGTGCGCCAGGCGATCAGCTACGCCATCAACAAGGAAGCCCTGGTCAAGGTCGCGTTCAACGGCTATGCGGTGCCGGCCGCGGGCATGGCGCCGCAGGGAGTGGAGTTCGCGGTCAAGATCGGCCCGTGGCCGTACGACGTCGCCAAGGCGAAGAAGCTTCTGGCCGAAGCGGGCTATCCCAACGGCTTCGAGACCGAGCTGTGGTCGGCGTACAACCACACCACGGCGCAGAAGGTCACCCAGTTCATCCAGCAGCAGCTCCAGCAGATCGGGATCAAGACCCGCATCACGCTGCTCGAGGCGGGGCAGCGGGTGCAGAAGGTCGAGAGCTGGCCGGATCCGGCGACCGCACCCGTTCGGCTGTATTACGTCGGGTGGTCGACCTCGACCGGGGAAGCGGACTGGGCGCTGCGGCCGCTGCTCGATTCCAACTCGTGGCCGCCGCGGCTGTTCAATACCGCGTACTACAAGAACCCGCGGTTCGACGCCGACATCAAGAATGCGCAGCTCGCGACCACGAGCGCGGAGAAGGCGAAGCTGTACAAGGACGCTCAGGAAACCGCGTGGAACGACTCGCCATGGGCGCCGCTGGTGGTCGAGAAGCTGCTGTCGGCGCACAGCAAGAATCTGTCCGGGGTGTACGTGATTCCGGACGCGTCGTTCGACTTCTGGCAGGCTGAATTGAAATAGCCAGGAGGTCGGGATTCGGGCAGGCGCATGATCGGCTACACCGCCAGGCGCCTGCTCGGCCTGCTGCCGACGCTTTTGATCGTCGGCATCCTGGTCTTCCTGTTCGTGCATCTTCTGCCCGGCGATCCGGCGCGGCTCGCCGCCGGCATCGACGCGACACCGGAGAGCGTCGACCTGGTGCGCAAGGACCTGGGCCTCGATCGCCCGCTGCCCGAGCAGTTCGCGCGCTTTGTCACGGGCGCGGTGCGCTTCGACTTCGGCAGGTCGCTACGCACCAAGCGGCCGGTATCCACCGAGATCGCCGAGCGCTTCATGCCGACCTTCTGGCTTACGGTGTGGAGCATGGCGTGGTCGGTGGTCGTCGGCATGGCGATCGGCATCGTTTCCGCGGTTTATCGCAATCGCGCGCCGGATCACGTCGGCATGGCGCTCGCGGTATCCGGAATCTCCTTTCCCGCGTTCGCGCTCGGTATGGTGCTGATGCAGGTCTTCTCGGTGCAACTGGGCTGGCTGCCGACCGTGGGCGCGGACTCCTGGCGCCACTACATCCTGCCCTCGCTCACGCTCGGAGCGGCGGTTGCCGCGATCATGGCGCGCTTCACCCGCTCGTCGTTCGTCGACATCCTCGGTGACGATTACATCCGCACCGCGCGCGCCAAGGGCCTGGACGAGACGCGCGTCGTGGTCAAGCACGGGTTGCGCAACGCGCTGATCCCGGTGGTGACCATGATGGGGCTGCAGGTCGGCTTCCTGCTCGGCGGCTCCATCGTGGTCGAGAAGGTGTTCAACTGGCCGGGGCTCGGCCGGCTGCTGGTCGACGCGGTCGACATGCGCGACTATCCGGTGATCCAGGCGCTGGTGCTGCTGTTCTCGCTCGAGTTCATCCTGATCAACCTCGTCGTCGACGTGCTGTACGGCCTGATCAACCCGACGATCCGGTACCGCTGAATGAGCGCCGCCGGCCGCGTGGTGCGCTCGCCCGCCGCGGAATTCTGGCGCAAGTTCCGGCAGCAGAGAATCGCGCTGGTTGCCGGTGCATTCGTGGCCGCCCTGGTCGTCGTCGCCGTCATCGCGCCCTGGATCGTGCCGTACGACGCCGAAACCTACTTCGACTACGACAAGCTCAACGCCCCGCCGTCGTGGCAGCACTGGATGGGGGTGGACGCGCTCGGGCGCGACATCTTGAGCCGTATCCTGATGGGCGCGCGCATCTCGCTGGCCGCCGGCTTCGTCTCGGTGGCGATCGGTGCGCTGATCGGCACCGTGCTCGGCCTGCTCGCCGGCTACTTCGAAGGCTGGTGGGATCGCGTGACCATGCGTATCTGCGACGTCCTGTTCGCCTTCCCCGGCATCCTGCTCGCCATCGGCATCGTCGCCATCCTCGGCGGCGGCATGACCAACGTCGTGTTCGCGGTCGCGATCTTCAGCATCCCGACTTTCGCGCGCCTGGTGCGCGGCACTACCCTGGCGCTCAAGCACCTTACCTTCGTCGAGGCCGCGCGCAGCCTCGGCGCGGGCGACGGCACGATCGTGTGGCGCCACATCTTCCCCGGCACCGTCAGCGCGGTCGTCGTGTATTTCTCGCTGCGCATCGGCACGTCGATCATCACCGCGGCGAGCCTGTCGTTCCTGGGCATGGGCGCTCAGCCGCCCACACCCGAGTGGGGGGCGATGCTCAACTCGGCGCAGTCGGAGATGCTGACCGCGCCGCATTCGGCGATCTTCCCCGCGCTCGCCATCTTCTTCACCGTGCTCGCGTTCAACCTGCTCGGCGACGGCTTGCGCGACGCGCTCGACCCCAAGCTCGAGCGGCGTTGAACGGCGAAGGGTCAGGCAGTATCGGCGGAGGGCGATCCGTCGTGAAGGATGCGTGCATACGCGTCGCGATCGACGTTGCCGCCGCTCAAGATCACGCCCATGCGCTTGCCGTGGCGATCGGGCGCTTTCAGCAAGGCGGCGAGCGGCGCGGCGCCGGCGCCTTCGGCCACCTGGTGCGTGTCGTCGTAATACGCGCGCATGGCTGCCTCGATCTCGGCATCGGTCACCTCGACGATGTCGTGCGCGCCGCGGTGAATGATTTCGAGCGCGGCCGGCACCGGGACGCGTACGGCCATCCCGTCGGCCATGGTGTGGGCGCTCGCCGTCTCGACGCGCCGGCGCTCGCGAAACGATTGTGCGTAGGCGTTGGCGCCGGTCGCGACTACGCCGACGATGCGGGTGGCGAGTCCGAGCGCGTCACGCGCGGCGATCAAGCCGCAGATCCCCGAGCCGCATCCCACCGGCACCAGGATGGAGTGCAGGTCGGGTGCGGCGCGCAGGAGCTCTAGCGCGTAGGTCGCAACACCAGCGACCAGCGGCGGCTCGAACGGACCGACGAAGCGCAGGCCTTCGGCGCCGGCGAGCGCCTGCGCGTGCTCGCGTGCCTCGTCGAAGTCGCGGCCGTGCACCACGAGCTCGGCGCCGAACGCGCGCATCGCCGCGTTCTTGCCGCGCGAGTTGCCGTGCGGCACCACGATGCGGCAGCGCACGCCGTGCCTGCGCGCGGCGTACGCGAGGCTCTGGCCGTGATTGCCGCGAGTGGCGCTGATAACGCCCGCGAATCGCGGCTCGCGCGCGAGGCGCGCGAGCAGGTTGAGCCCGCCGCGGACCTTGAACGCGCCGGTCGGCGTGTGGTTCTCGTGCTTGACCCATGCTTCGCAGCCTGCGCGCCGCGCCAGCAGCGGCCATGCGTATTGCGGCGTGGGGCTCATCGCCGCGTAGACGTTGGCGGCGGCGGCCTCGATGTCGGCGAGCGTGGTCATCGCGGTCCCGTCCGGGCACCTGTCGCACTAAGTGGAACACCGTGTTCACCGCCGGCGCAGGTCGCGTATTGTAGCAGCGCTTCGCGGCGAGGCCGGGGCCGGGGCCGGGCGAGCTTCCATCTTCACCCATCGGCGACGACGTTCCCGCTCGGACGTCTCGGCTCGCGTCATCGCCGTCCAGCGAGGACCGGATCGCTATCGCGCCGACCTGCGCCGCGGCATTACAATAGTCGGTTCGCCGCTCGCATCGCGCAATCATGGCCATCACCTATCCCGGCAGTCCCTACGAGCTTCATCAACCGTTCGCGCCGTCCGGCGACCAGCCGGAGGCGATCGCGAAGCTGGTCGAGGGCTTGCAGGATGG
>JADLEZ010000172.1 GCA_020845855.1 Burkholderiales bacterium | reverse complement strand
AGGGGCTCAAAACCACTTGACATGAAACACGGTTGCTCACCCCAGCCCTCTCCCCGCAAGCGGGGAGAGGGAGGGACGAAAGCGATCGACGTGACCAGGCCGCCGGCCCCTCACCCCAGCCCTCTCCCCGCTTGCGGGGAGAGGGTGCCCGACAGGGCGGGTGAGGGGTGCGCGCCCGACTGAATGGAAATATTCGGCATTCCGACAACCGCTCTGTTCGGGCAGTTGCTGATCGGCCTCATCAACGGCGCGTTCTACGCGATGTTGAGCCTCGGGCTCGCGGTGATCTTCGGGCTCCTGAACATCATCAATTTCACCCACGGCGCCCAGTACATGATGGGCGCGTTCTGCGCTTGGCTCCTGCTCGAGCAGGCGGGGATCGGCTACTGGTGGTCGCTGCTCCTCGTGCCGATCGTCGTGGGCCTGACCGGCGTGATCATCGAGCGCACCATGCTCGCCCGCCTGTACAAGCTCGACCATCTGTACGGGCTGCTGCTTACCTTCGGCCTCGCGCTCATCATCCAGGGCGTGTTCACCAACTACTACGGCAGCTCCGGCCAGCCCTACCGCCTGCCGCAGGAGTTCGCGGGCTCGTACAACCTGGGCTTCATGTTCCTGCCCAAGTACCGCGCGTGGGTGATCCTCGCCTCGCTCGTGGTGTGCATCGGCACCTGGTTCGTGATCGAGCGCACCAAGCTCGGCTCCTACCTTCGCGCCGCGACCGAGAACCCGGCGCTGGTCCAGGCGTTCGGCGTCAACGTGCCGCGCATGATCACGCTTACCTACGGCTTCGGCGTGGGGCTCGCGGCACTGGCCGGCGTGATGGCGGCGCCAATCTACCAGGTGAGCCCGCAGATGGGCGCCAACCTCATCATCGTGGTGTTCGCGGTGGTGGTCATCGGCGGCATGGGCTCGATCATGGGCGCGATCCTGACCGGGTTCGGATTGGGCGTGATCGAGGGCCTGACCAAGGTTTTCTACCCGGAAGCGTCCAACACCGTGATCTTCGTGATCATGGTGATCGTGCTGCTGTTCAAGCCGGCGGGGCTGTTCGGCAGGGAACGCTGATGGAACCCGCCTTGCCCGCCCGCAGCACGTTCGCTATCGCCACCACGGTCATGGCGGCGGTCCTCGCGGCCGCGCCGTTCGTCGGGGTGTATCCCGTGTTTCTCATGAAGGCGCTGTGCTTCGCGCTGTTCGCCTGCGCCTTCAACCTGCTGATCGGCTTCGGCGGCCTGCTGTCGTTCGGCCACGCCATGTTCCTCGGCACCGCGGGCTACGCCTGCGCGCACGCCGCGAAGGAGTGGGGCTGGCCGCCGGAGGCCGCGATCCTCGCCGGCACCGCGGCGTCCACCCTGCTCGGGATCGTCACCGGCGCGCTCGCCATCCGCCGCCAGGGCATCTACTTCGCGATGATCACGCTCGCGCTCGCGCAGATGATGTTCTTCTTCTTCCTGCAGGCGCCGTTCACGCACGGCGAGGATGGCATCCAGTCGGTACCGCGCGGACGATTGTTCGGCTTCATCGACTTGTCGAACATCCTGGTCATGTACTTCACGGTGCTGGTCGTGTTCCTGGTCGGGTTCCTGCTCATCTACCGGATCGTCAACTCGCCGTTCGGCCAGGTGCTCAAGGCCATCCGCGAGAACGAAGCGCGCGCGATCTCGCTGGGCTACGACGCCGAGAAGTACAAGCTCGTCGCGTTCATCCTGTCCGCGGCGCTGTCCGGCCTCGCTGGATCGGTCAAGGCGATCGTGTTCCAGCTCGCGTCGCTGACCGACGCGCACTGGACCATGTCCGGCGAGGTGGTGCTGATGACGCTCCTCGGCGGCATGGGCACGATCTTCGGTCCCGTCGTCGGTGCGTTCATCATCGTCGGCATCGAGAGCTACCTGACCGCCGGGATCGTGATCGGCGATGTCAAGTTCGGACCGGAGTGGGCGATCGTGCTGACCGGCGTCATCTTCGTGGTCTGCGTGCTCGCGTTCCGCCGCGGCATCGTCGGCGAGCTCGGCGCCTGGTGGGCGCGGCGCAAGCGATGAGGCGGCATTGCTTCGCCGTTGCGCTGATGCTTGCCGGTTCCGCGGGTGCGCAGTCCTACGCCGTCGAGGGCAGCTGCCGCGATGGCCGGCCGCACGGCAACTACGAGCTGCGCGACCCGGGCGGCGGCCTTCGCGTGGCCGGCGCGTTCAACCGCGGCAAGCGCACCGGAAGCTTCCTGTTCTGGTCGAGCGCCGGCGCGCGCATCGCGCACCTGCCGTTCGAAGACGACGTGCTGTCGGGCACGCTTGCGCTGTGGTGGCCGCCTCCCGCGAAGGGCGCCCAACCCCCGCCCAAGCTCGAGGCAACCTACGTGCATGGCAAGCTGTCCGGCACCAAGCGGTCCTGGTTCGCGAACGGCAAGCCGCGCGCGGAGTTCCGCTACGAGCAGGGGACGCTCGCCGCGGCGCGCGGCGTGAGCGAGGCCGGCGCCGCGCTATCGGACGCCGATGCGCGCGCCCTCGCCGCGCGCGACCTCGAAAGCGACGAGGCGCTGCTCGCGTCGCTCTCCGCCCTGGTGACCCAGCACCCGCCGCGTTGCGACCCGGCCTCGGACCGGCTGGAAAAGAGCTGATTGACGCCGGCGCAGCGCCTTTGACGCACTGCTGCAACTAGGCTAGATTTCCCGGCGTAACCCCGGCTGCCCGGCGTTGCGCAAATCCCTCATTCACCTTCGCTGCGAGGCTCGCCATGCGTCACTTGACCGTACTTTCGCGCTTTGCGGCGGGAGCCGCCATTGCCGTGTCGCTCGCACTCGCCGCGCCGGCCGCGGCGCAGGAAGTCAAGATCGCGGTCGCCGCCGACGTGACGTCGATCGACCCGCACTTCTTCAACCTGTTCCCCAACAACAACATCGCCGAGCACATCTTCGACAAGCTGGTGCAGATGGACCCGGACTCGCGCATGATCCCGGGCGCCGCGACCTCGTGGAAGACGATCGACGACAAGACCTGGGAGTTCAAGCTGCGCAAGGGGATCAAGTTCCACGACGGCAGCGAGCTCACCGCCGACGACGTGGTGTTCTCGATCAATCGCGTCCCGAACGTGCCCAACAGCCCGGGCCCGTTCACCGCTTACACCAAGGCGATCCAGAAGATGGAGGTGGTGGACCCGTACACCATCCGCTTCCACTACGCGGTGCCGTATCCGCTTGCGCCGAACGACCTGTCGACCGTCTACATCGTCAGCAAGAAAGTCGCGACCGGCGCCTCGACCGAGGACTTCAACCTGGGCAAGGCGACGGTCGGCAGCGGCCGCTACAAGTTCGTGCGCTACGTCAACGGCGACCGCGTGGAGCTCGTGCGCAACGACAACTACTGGGGCGAGAAGCCCGCGTACGAGAAAGTCACGTTCCGCATCATCAAGAACGAGGCCACGCGCATGGCCGCACTCCTGTCGGGCGACATGGACGCCATCGAGCAGCCGCCCACCGCCGACCTCGCGCGCCTGAAGGGCGATCCCAAATTCACGCTGACGTCGAAGATCTCGCACCGCGTGATCTACTTCAACTTCGACCACCTGTCGCGGTCGAGCCCGTTCGTCACCTCGAAAGACGGCAAGCCGCTCGACAAGAACCTGCTGCAGGACGTGCGCGTGCGCCGCGCGATCAGCAAGGCGATCAACCGCCCCGCCATTGCCGAGCGCGTGATGGAAGGGCAGGCGATTCCCTCGGGCCAGCTCGTGTCCGAGAAGCTCTTCGGCAACAACCCGGCCCTGAAGCCGGAGGCGTACGATCCGGAGGGTGCCAAGAAACTGCTGGCCGAGGCGGGCTACCCGAACGGCTTCAACCTCACCATCCATGGCCCCGCCGGCCGCTACGTCAACGACGAGAAGATCGTGCAGGCGGTGGCGCAGATGCTGTCGCGGGTGGGCATCACCTCCAAGGTCGAGACGGCGCCGATGGGTCCGTACTCGGGCCGCGCGTCCAAGCAGGAGTTCAGCTTCCACATGGTGGGCTGGGGCGCGTCGACCGGCGAGGCGAGCTCTCCGCTGCGCTCGCTGCTCGCGACCTTCGACCGCGACAAGGGCCTGGGCGCCGTGAACTGGGGCCGCTATTCCAACCCGAGGGTCGACTACCTGATCGAGCAGGCGCTGCAGCAGGTCAGCGACGAGAACCGCAAGATCATGCTCCAGCGCGCGACCGACATGGCGATGCAGGACCTGGGCATCATGCCCATCCACTTCCAGTTCACGATGTGGGCGACCAAGAAGAACGTGCAGTACACGCCGCGCACGGACGAGTACACGCTGGCGTTTCAATTCCGGCCGCTGGATAAGGTGGCGGCTAATTAGGAAGGCGGGGCTAGGGTGAGCAAGAAGGCGGGGCTAGGGGCAAGGGGCTGGGGACTAGGGGCTAGGGAGCACTCGGCTGGTGCGTGCGCCGAGTGTTCTCCCGCTTCCTGATCGATGCCCATATCCTCGTGCTGCTCCCCAGCCCCTAGTCCCCAGCCCCTAGTCCCGATGTTGGTTTACATCATCCGAAGAAGCATGCAGAGCATCGTCGTGCTCTTCGTGATGTCGCTGCTCGTCTTCGTCGGCGTCTACGCGATCGGCAACCCGATCGACATCCTGATCAACCCGCAGGCGGACCAGATCGACCGCGAGCGCGCGATCGCCGCGCTCGGCCTCGACAAGCCGCTGTGGGAGCAGTACCTCGTGTTCTTGCAAGGCGCGCTGACCGGCGACCTCGGCAAGTCGTTCGTCCACGCGACCTCCGCGCTCGGCTTGATCCTCGAGCGCATGCCGGCGACGATGGAGCTCGCGATCGCGGCAATGCTCATCGCCGTGGTGCTCGGCATCCCGCTCGGGCTGTGGGCAGGATTGAAGCCCAACGGGGTGGCCGGCCGCTCGATCATGGCCGGCTCGATCCTCGGCTTCTCGCTGCCCACGTTCTGGGTCGGCCTCATGCTGATCATGGTGTTCTCGGTGATGCTGGGCTGGCTGCCGTCCAACGGCCGCGGTCCGACGACGCTGCTCCTGGGCTTCATCCCGGTGTCGTTCCTCACCTGGGAAGGCCTGTCGCACCTGGTCATGCCGGCGGTGAACCTCGCGCTGTTCAAGCTCGCGCTGCTGATCCGCCTCACCCGCGCCGGCACCCGCGAGTCGCTCCTGCAGGACTACGTGAAGTTCGCGCGCGCCAAGGGCTTGTCCAACGCACGCGTGATCGGCGTGCACGTGCTGCGCAACATCCTGATCCCGATCGTGACCGTGATCGGCCTCGAGTTCGGCAGCGTGATCGCGTTCGCGATCGTGACCGAAAGCGTGTTCGCGTGGCCCGGCATGGGCAAGCTTTTGATCGACTCGATAAACCTCCTCGACCGGCCGGTGATCGTGAGCTACCTGCTCGTGATCGTCGCCTTGTTCATCGTCATCAACCTCGCGGTGGACGTGCTGTACTCCGCGCTCGATCCGCGCGTGCGGCTGACGGAGTCGAAGGGATGAGGACATGAGCGCGGCGCGCGAGACCGCAGGTCGAGCAAGGCCCGGAGGTCGCCTGAGCGAGCGGGCCGAAGGCCAGGCGCGCAGCGCGCGTCCGCGAGCGATGGCGGCGGCCGACACGCGGGCTTCACGATTGTCGCCGAACGGTCGGAGGCCGCGCGTCGCCGCGCGATTGTCCCGAGGCCGACAACGCGATTCCGTGGATGCCGGGACGGTGGCGGAGGCCGAGGCCGGGCCATGAGCACCGTGCTTCCCTCGCCCGTGCTCGGCGTCAAGGAACGCGCGTCGCAAAGCCCGTT
>JADLEZ010000171.1 GCA_020845855.1 Burkholderiales bacterium | reverse complement strand
TACGTGCTGCTGTGGTTCTTCGCCTACTGCTATCCGATCGCGCGCTGGACGGTCCGGCTGGAAGCGCGCTACGCGGTAAGGTGACCCCTCATGGCGAGCCGTAACGAAGCGCCGATCGTCGAGTTGCACGACGTGCACCAGGCGTTCGCTGCCACCGAGGTTCTGAAAGGTGTGTCGTTCAGCGTAGCCAAGGGCGGTGTGGCGTGCATCATCGGACCGTCCGGGTCGGGCAAGTCCACGCTGCTTCGCTGCATCAACGGCCTGGTGCCGATCACGCGCGGCACGATCCGGGTCGCGAGCTTCGACGTGCACGCCCTTAGGTCCGACCAGGAGAGGATCGCGCTGCGCAAGGAGGTGTCGATGGTGTTCCAGCAGTACAACCTGTTTCCGCACAAGACGGCGCTGGAGAACGTGATGATGGCGCCGATCCACGTGCTGCGCGAGGACCGGCACGAGGTGCGGGAGCGGGCGCTGGCGCTGCTCGCCAAGGTGGGCCTTGCGAGCAAGCGGGACGCGTATCCCGGCGAGCTGTCGGGCGGCCAGCAGCAGCGCGTGGCGATCGCCCGCTCGCTCGCGATGCGGCCGGAAGTCATGCTGTTCGACGAAGTGACCGCCGCGCTCGATCCGGAGACGATCAAGGAGGTGCTCGCGACCATTCTCGAGCTCGCCAACGAAGGCATGACCTGCATCCTGGTGACGCACGAGATGCGCTTCGCGCGCGAGATCGCCGACGAGGTGCTGTTCACCGACGGCGGCCTGATCGTCGAGTCCGGCCCGCCCGACAAGCTGTTCGATCATCCGCAGGAGAGCCGCACGCGGGCTTTCCTGTCGCAAGTGCTGTAGCAGCGGCGAAGTTGCCGGGAGGCAAAGCCATGAACGAAAGCGGATTCGGCATCGGAAGCATCGTGTTGCTGGTCGTGGCCGCGTTGCTGGTGGGACTGTTGATCCACGATCTCACCCAGACCCGGCACGCCGTGCTTCGCAACTACCCGATCATCGGGCACATGCGATACATACTCGAGTGGCAGGGGGAGTTCTTCCGGCAGTACTTCTACCTGAACGACCGGGAGGAGATGCCGTTCAACCGCGCTACGCGTTCCTGGGTATACCGGACCTCCAAGGGCGAGCAGGGCATCATCGGGTTCGGCTCGAGCAACGACATCCGCGAACCCGGGTCGTTGATCTTCGTCAACGCCGAGTTTCCCCTGCTCGAGGAGCAGCGCGTGCCCACCCCGCCGCTGATCGTCGGCGAGGGCTACTGCCGGAATCCGTTCGTCGCGCGGTCGATCATGAACATCAGCGGCATGAGCTACGGCGCGATTTCGGCGCCGGCGGTCCAGGCGCTGTCGAGGGGCGCGGAGCTTGCTGGCTGCTGGTTCAATACCGGCGAGGGCGGGCTGTCCAAGTACCATCGGACGGGCCTTTGCGACATCGTGATGCAGATCGGTACCGCCAAGTACGGAATCCGCGAGCCCGATGGCAGGTTCTCGACCAGGCGAGCCAAGGAGCTCGGGGAGTTCGTCAAGGCATTCGAGATCAAGCTTTCGCAGGGCGCCAAGCCCGGCAAGGGCGGCCTGCTGCTCGCCGAAAAGGTGGTGCCGGAGATTGCCGAAGCGCGCGGCATTCCGGCCTATCAGTCGTCCATCAGCCCGAACCGCCATCCCGACATCGGGAGCATCGACGAACTCCTCGACTTCGTGGCGATGCTGCGCAATCTCACGGGACGCCCGGTGGGGGTGAAGCTCGCGATCGGCGGCTGGCAGTTCATCCATGAGCTTGGCGAAAGCGTGCTGCGGCGCGGTCTCGAGTATGCCCCCGACTACCTCAGCATCGATGGCGGCGAAGGCGGCAGCGGCGCCGCGCCACAGGCTTTGATGGATCACATGAGCCTCAACATCGGCGAAGCGCTGCCGCGGGTCGTCGACGTGCTCGTCGAAGCGGGACTCAAGCAGCGCATCAAGGTCGTCGCGGCGGGAAAGCTGGTCACCTCGGCGCGAGCGGCCTGGGCGTTGTGCGTCGGCGCGGACTTCGTCAACACCGCGCGCGGCTTCATGCTGGCGCTGGGTTGCATCCAGTCCCTGCGCTGCCACACCAACACCTGCCCCACGGGTATCACCACCCACAACCGCCGCTTGCAACGCGGGCTGGTGGTGGAGGACAAGTACCAGCGTGTCGCCAACTACTGCACGACCATGAACATGGAAATCGACATGATCGCCCACTCCTGCGGCCTGCGCCATGCGCGGGAACTGCACCGGGACCATGTGCGCATCGTGCAGACGGCGAACCAGAGCAGCGCGTTGATCAAGCTCTATCCGTATCCGACGCCCAAGGCGCAGCAGCCCTGAGGCGGCAAACCGATCCGGCGAGGGCACGGCCCCGCATCCCGGTCGACCTTCGCGCGCGGGAGTGAAGCCGCAACCGGGGTTGCGCGCGGCCGCGATTGAGACAATTTCAACCTTATGTTACATTACCTGAGCTTTGCTCAATCAGCGGACCGGCGAACCGAATCCTCGACGTGGTGGGCGATGAGTCATCCGGTATCCCTCGATGCGCCGGACCTGACCGGGCTCGGCAGGGACGCGCTCGGGTTGCTCAACGACAGCGAGCTCGTGATTGCCGACCTGGACGGATCCCTGGCCGTCGGCCTTGTTCCGGTCGCCGGCGCGGCGGACTTGGCGGCGAGGCTGGGCCACCGCCTGGTGATCGCATCGAACAACTCGACGCACACGTCAACTCAACTGAGCCGGGTGCTGGTGGGCTGCGGCCTGGAAATTCCGTCCGGGCGAATATTCCTGGCCGGGGAAACCGCCGTCCGGGAGGTGGCGCGCCGCTACCGTAACGCGAGAGTGATGCTGCTGGGCAGCGTCGCATTGGCCGAAGTGGCCACCGCAGCCGGCCTTGTGCTCAGCGACGCCAAGCCGGACGTGGTGATCCTCGCGAGGGATCTGGAATTGAGTTTCGCGCGCCTCCAGCGTGCCGTGGATGCACTGGCGGGGGGGTGCACTCTGGTGGTGTCGAACCCGGACCTGACCCATCCGGGCCCCGGCGGCTTGCCTCAGATCGAAACGGGGTCGTTGCTAGCACTCGTGTCCGCCGCCGTACCCAAGGTCTTCCCCATCATCATCGGGAAGCCCGAGCGGCTGTTGTTCGATGCGGCGCTCGCCTATGCTGGCGCGGATCCTTCCGCGGCCGTCATGGTCGGAGATAACCTGAGCACCGACATCGAGAGCGCACGCCGGCTCGGACTGAACACCGTGTGGCTGCGCGGCCGGCGCCACGGCAATTCTCCCGACGCGACGCGATCCGCCAATTGAAATCGACTCAATGGTCTGCTACATTGCCTGAGCTTTGCTCAATCGGCGAACCGCATCGTTCATGGCACTCGGGCGCACTTGCCGGGTATTGCACGCGCGCTTCATTGCCAACCTCCCGAGGCGAGCGAGGTGGGCGTGACAACCGTTCGATCCGGGCCGCCGAAGCGTCTGACGGGGCGAAGTGCCAAGCGCAAGGGCGCGCGCACCGATCCGCCGATCCTCACGCTGCTGCGCCAGTCGCGGCCCGATCTGCCGCCGACCGCGCGGCGCATCCGCGATTTCATCGAGACGTATGCCGAAGACGTGATCCGCATGTCGATCACCGAGCTCGCCGAGCAGACGGAGTCGAGCGAGGGCAGCGTGGTCGGACTGTGCCAGCGCTTCGGCATCAAGGGCTTCCAGGAGCTCAAGATCCTGCTCGCCCGCGATCTGGTCGAGCCGGTGCGCCTGATCCAGGAGGACCTGACCGAGGGCGACGGCTTCGGCGAGGCGAGCGAGCGCATCTTCGCGGCGCACGTCGCGTCGCTCGCCGAGACACGAAAGCTGCTCTCGAACGAGGCGCTCGAGCAGGCGGTCGGGATCGTCCGGGCCGCGCGACGCTGCGAGGTGTACGGCATCGGAAGTTCCGCGCCGATCGCCGCGGACTTGGGCTACCGGCTGCTGCAGTTGGGCTACGATGCGAAGGTCCTCGTCGATTCACACGTCCAGTCGGTGAGCGCCGCGATGACCGGCCGCAGCGTGGCCGTGATCACCATCTCGCATTCCGGCAGCACGGTGGAGACGGTGCTCGCCACCCGCCTCGCCCACCAGGCCGGCGCTCGCACGATCGGCATCACGCGCCTCGGCAGGTCGCCGCTGCAGCGGCATTGCGACGTCGTGCTGTACACGGCGGCGAACGAGACGCGGTACCGGCCGGAGGCGATGAGCAGCCGCGTGGCCCAGCTCGCGATCATCGACACCCTGGTGAGCTGCTGCGCGCTCGCCGATCCGAAGCGCTCGGTCGCGCAGCTCGAGTTGAGCGCGCGCGTGCTCGCCGAGAAGCGGTTCTAGCCGCATGATGCAGGGCGCGATCGAAGGCGACGGTGTGCGCACCTCGCGCGGCAGATTCGTCGTTTCCGGCGGTCGTCCGACGGGCCGCCCGTGACCTGCGTGCATCGGTGAGTGCCAGCGTTAGCGAGTCGCGATGTCGGACGTAGCTGCCAGCGCTGCCGCGACCTCGAATCGCCCCGCCGGCCACGGCCGGGTGGTGGTGCGCGGACTCACCAAGAGCTTCGGTGAAACGCGCGTGCTCAAGGGAGTGGACCTGGACATCGCCGCCGGCCAGTTCATCACCGTGCTCGGCCCATCGGGATGCGGCAAGACTACGCTGATGCGCATCATCGCCGGCCTCGAGCGCCAGGACGCCGGCAGTGTGGAGATCGACGGGCGCGCGGTCGATGCGCTGCGTCCCGACGAGCGCGACATCGCCATGGTGTTTCAGTCCTATGCCCTGTATCCGCACTTGAACGTGGCCGACAACCTGGCGCTGCCGCTGCGCATGCGGCGGCTGCGTTGGCGGCAGCGGCTGCCGGCCGTGGGTCGCCTCGATCCGGCAGCGCGGCGCACCGAGCGCGAGATCCAGGCGCGGGTGCGGGAGGTCGCGTCCCAGTTGCAGATCGAGCCGCTGCTCGCCCGCAAGCCGGCGCAACTCTCCGGCGGACAGAAGCAGCGCGTGGCAGTGGGCCGGGCGATGGTGCGCGAGCCGCGGGTGTTCCTGATGGACGAGCCACTGTCGAACCTCGACGCCGAGCTGCGCGTGCACATGCGCGCCGAGATCGCGCAGCTGCACCGGCGCATCGGCGTCACCTTCATCTACGTCACCCATGACCAGGCCGAGGCGATGACCATGTCCGACCGCGTGGTGGTCATGATGCAGGGGCGGCCGCTGCAGTTCGCCTCGCCGGGCGAGGTCTATGCCGATCCCGCCGACCTGCAGATCGCGCGTTTCGTCGGCAGTCCGCGCATCAACACGCTGGAAGCGCGGGTCGACGCCGCGGGCACGCTCGCGGTGGGCACGCTCGCGGTGGCGTCCGTGCGGGGGGTGGCGCCCGATACGAGCGTGACGCTCGCCCTGCGCCCCTCGCACACACCCGTCAGCCGCGAGATGACGAGCCCCGGTCTCGCGGCGAGTGTGGTCCATCGCGAGAACTTGGGCTCCGATCTGTTCCTGCATTGCGCGCTCGAGGGGCAGCAGACGACGATGATCGTGCGCGAGGATCCGGCGCGCGTAGAGCGCTTTCCGATCGGCGCCTGCGTACGGATCGGCCTTCCGGTGGAGGCCCTGCTGCTGTTCGATGCGTCGGGCGCGCGGCTGCGCCCGACACTGGCGTCCGCCCGCACCGGCGGCCACACGGATGCCGCCGTCGTCTAGGAACGAGCCGCCGCGAGAACGCGCATGGTGACCGCCGCCGCCGTTACCGCTCCCGTGCCCGGCGCACCCGACGTGCGTGCGGCGCACCGGCGCCGCGATCTCGCCGAGACGCTGGCGGCCCTGACCCTCGCGGGCCCGGCCGGCGCGCTGATCCTGGTGTTCCTGATCGGACCGCTGATCGGCATCGTCGCGCTCTCGTTTACCGACTACCAGCTCGGGGCCGCGACGCTGCGCTTCATCGGCCTCGCGAACTACAGCGACATGTTCGCCGACCGGGTGTTTCGCCGATCGCTGCAGAACACGCTCACCTACGTCGCGGTGGTGGTGCCGCTGTCCGTCGGACTGGGACTCGGCGCCGCCTTGCTGATCGAGGCGGGCACTTCGCTGCGCTCGTTCTATCGCACGGTGTACTTCCTGCCGGTGATGGCCACGCTGATCGCAATGGCGATCGTCTGGGAGTTCGCGCTGCATCCGGCGTTCGGGCTGGTGAACCTGTCGCTGAAATGGATCGGCATCGCTGGGCCGGATTGGCTGCAGGACCGGCGCGTGGTGCTGTTCACCCTCGCCGCCATCGGCATCTGGCAAAGCGTGGGCTTCAACATGGTGCTGTTCGTCGCCGGGCTGCAGGCGATTCCGCGCGACCTCTACGAGGCGGCCTCGGTCGACGGCGTGAGCAATGGCTGGGACCGCTTCCGCGCCGTCACCTGGCCGATGCTCGGCCCGGTGTCGCTGTTCGTCGTGGTCATCACGGCCATCCGCTCGTTCCAGGTGTTCGACACGGTGCAGGTGTTGACCAAGGGCGGGCCCAACCGCGCCTCCGAGGTGCTGCTCTACACCATGTACAGCGAGGGCTTCGAGTTCTTCCGCACGGGCTACGCGGCGGCGGTGGCGGTGGTGTTCCTCGCCTTCGTGCTCGCGCTGTCGTTGCTCAAGACCTGGTTCCTCGATCGGCGGGTTCACTACACATGAATGCGCGCGAGCTCGGACCGGTGGCGGGCGCGCTGCGGCACGTGGTGCTGGCGGCGGGGGCGGTGATCATGCTCGCGCCGTTCGTGTGGATGGTCCTCTCCTCGTTCAAGCCGCAAGCCGAGATCATGAGTGCGGAGCTCCATTGGCTGCCGCAGCGCTGGGCGGCGATCGAGAACTACTCCAACGTCTGGTCGCGGGTGCCCATGGGGCGCTTCCTGCTCAATGGCGTCATCGTGACGGCGTCGATCTTCGCGCTGCAGGTGCTGGTGAACCTGCCCTGCGCCTACGCACTGGCCAAGCTGCGCTTTCGCGGGCGCAGGGCGCTGTTCGCGATCGTATTGCTCGGCCTGCTGATCCCGATGCACGCCACCGCGATCCCCATCTACATCCTGTTCCACTACGCCGGGGTTCTCAACACCTATGCGGCGCTGATCCTGCCGTTCATGATCTCGGTGTTCGGGATCTTCATGCTGCGCCAGTTCTTCATGAGCGTGCCCGATGATCTCATCGACGCGGCGCGCATCGACGGAGTGAGCGAGATCGGCATCGTCTGGCGGGTGATGCTGCCCACCGCGATCCCGGCGGTGACGGCATTCGGAATCTTCTCGGTCGTGGCGCACTGGAACGACTATTTCTGGCCGCTGATCGCGGTGGGCACCAAGGACCTGTACACACCGCCGCTAGGGGTGGCGTTCTTCCGGCTCAACGACGGCGGCACCGACTACGGCGTGTTGATGGCGGCGGCCACGATCGTGATCCTGCCGCTGGTGGTGGCCTTCCTGCTCGCGCAGCGACGGTTCATCGAGGGGGTGACGTTTTCCGGGCTCAAGGGTTGAGGGCCATTCACGAGGAGTGAGAGCATGAACAGAAGGACGGCATTGCAGTTCGCTGCCGCGGCGCTCGCGGCGGGCCTCGCCATGGGAACTGCGCGGGCGCAGACGACGATCGACGTCCAGTACCCGCTGGGGTTCATCTTCGACAAGACGATGGCGGAAGTGAAGACGGAGTTCGAGAAGCGCAATCCCGGCATCAGCGTGCGCTTCCGGCCAGCCTACAAGGAGTACGAGGATGCCGCGCAGACGGCCCTGCGCGACGCGATCACCAAGAATCTTCCCGACGTGTCGTTCCAGGCGATCAACCTGCAGCGGCTGTTCGTCGATCGCAAGATCGCCGCGGATCTGAGCCCATTCATCGCCGCGGAGAAGAACTGGAAGGGCGACGGCTTTTCGGATTCGATGATGGCGCTGTCGACTTTCGGCGGCAAGGTGCATGGCCTCGCATTCGCGGTCTCCACGCCCATCGTCTATTTCAACGAGGACCTGGTGCGCAAGGTGGGTGGGGATCCGGACAAGTTCCCGACCACCTGGGATGGCATCTTCGAGCTCTCGCGCAAGATCGCGGCGCTGGGCAACGACACGGTGGGCATGTACCATTCGTGGACCATCACCGGCAACTGGATGTGGCAGGCGCTCGTGTTCTCTCACGGCGGCAGCATGCTCACCGCCGACGAGAAGAAGGTGGCCTTCGACGGCGATGGCGGCAAGCGCTCGATCCAGCTGATGGGCCGGATGATCACGGAAGGCAAGATGCCCAACCTCGCCCACGAGGCCGCACGGCAGAGCTTTTTCGCCGGCAAGATGGGGATCTGGACCGAGTCGACCTCGCTCCTGCGCGTGGCCGACGACGGCGTCGGCGGGCGCTTCAAGTGGCGCACGGCGGTGTTCCCGATTCCCGGCCCGAACGCCAAGCTGCCGACCGGCGGCATGGCGGCGATGATGTTCGCGACCAATCCGGACAAGCAGAAGGCGGCGTGGGCATTCATGAAGTTCGCCACCGGCGCCGACGGAGCGACGATCATGGTGAAGAGCACGGGCTACATGCCGCCCAACTCGCTTCCGGCCGACGATCCGAACCGCCTCAAGCCGTTCTACGCCACCCGCCCCAACCACCTCACCTCGCTGCGGCAGCAGCCGCTGATGACCGCGTGGTACGCCTTCCCGGGCGACAACGCGCTGAAGATCATCGCCGTGATCAAGGATCACCTGCAAACCGTGGTCGACGGCTCGACGCAGCCCGATGCGGCATTGGGGGCGATGACCAAGGACGTCCAGGCCCTGTTGCCGAAGTAGTCCTGCCCGTCATCTTCGCAAGCGCGGGGGCCGCGGCGGCGGCCCTCGCGTGACTGGGGTCCCGCTACGGCCATGAAATTCATCCACATCACCGACACCCATCTGGTCGAGCCGGGCGCGCGGCTCTACGGGCTCGATCCGGCGGAGCGTTTGGACCTGTGTCTGGCCGATGTCGGCCGGCGTCACGCCGATGCGGCGTTCGCGATCGTCACCGGCGACCTCGCGCACGCCGGCCATCCGAAGGCGTATGCCGCCTTGCGCGAGCGCTTCGCGCGACTGCCGCTGAAGACCCATTTCCTGATCGGCAACCACGACGACCGGCGCGGCTTCCTCGAAGCTTTCCCGGACTCGCCGCGCGACGAGAACGGCTTCGTGCAGTACGCCTTCGACACTCCGATCGGACGCTTCGTTTGCCTCGACACCAACGAGCCCGGGGTGTCGTGGGGCTTCATGTGCGACAGGCGGGTGGAGTGGCTCGAGCGCACGCTCGCGGCCTCGCGCGATCGGCCGGTGTATCTGTTCATGCATCATCCGCCGATGCCCGTGGGCATAAGGTCGATGGACCGGATCTCTCTGCGGCAGCCCGAGAGGTTTGCCTCGGTGGTTACCGCCTGCAGCAACATCCGGCATCTCTTCTTCGGCCACCTGCACCGGCCGATCGGTGGCTCCTGGCGCGGAATCCCATTGACCACGATGAGGGCGACCAGCCACCAGGTGGCGCTGGATCTCGTCGGTGACGCGAAGGTCCCGGGCAGCCACGAGCCGCCCGCCTACGCCGTGGTGCTGGCCGATGCCGAGAGCACCATCGTGCATTTCCACGACTTCCTCGACAGCACGAACACGTTCTTTCT
>JADLEZ010000170.1 GCA_020845855.1 Burkholderiales bacterium | reverse complement strand
CCGCTATACAATGCCCCGTCTTTCCAGACGCTTAGCCAGCTAGCGACATGCCGCTGTTCGCCCTGACGATCTTCACGAGCGCGTTCCTGCTCTTCCTGGTCCAGCCGATCATCGCCAAGCAGATCCTGCCCTGGTTCGGCGGCTCGGCCGCCGTCTGGGCAACCTGCCTCGTGTTCTTCCAGACGACACTGCTCCTTGGCTACGCGTACGCCGACTTCGTGGTGCGCCGCCTGCGCCCGCGCACGCAAGTGAAGCTGCACGTCGCGCTCCTCGTCGTGAGCCTCGCCACGCTGCCGATCGTTCCGGCGGCGCTCTTCAAGCCGATCGGGACCGAGAATCCGATCTTCCTGATCCTGGGCTTGCTGGTGGCCACCATCGGCCTGCCGTATTTCCTGCTGTCGACGACGAGTCCCCTGGTGCAGGCGTGGTTCGCGCGCCGCTTCCCGGGGCGCAATCCGTATCGCCTGTTCGCCCTGTCCAACTTGGCGTCGCTGCTCGCGCTGCTCGGGTATCCACTGGTGCTCGAGCCGTGGATCGCCACCCACGCGCAGGCATGGGGCTGGTCGCTTGCCTACGGTCTCGTGGTGGGCCTCGTCGGCGCCGCCGCATTCGCGAGCCTTAAGGGAGCCAACGATGCAGCCGCGGCCGACAACGCCGCGACCGCCGGCGAGCCGCCGCCGGCGGTGGCCCGCCAGATCCTCTGGTGCGCGCTCGCGGCGACCGGCTCGCTGCTGCTGCTCGCGGTCAGCAACCACATCACCCAGAACGTCGCGTCGGTGCCGCTTTTGTGGATCGTGCCGCTCACGATCTACCTCGTGACGTTCATCCTCACCTTCGACGGCAAGGGCTGGTACAAGCGCGACCTTTTTCTCGCGGTGCTGTCGGCCACACTCGGCGTCATGGCGTGGTCGATCGCCGACCCCGACTTGACGAACAAGCTCGCCATCCAGATGGCGGTGTTCTGCATCGGACTGTTCGTCGCCTGTATGTTCTGCCACGGCGAGCTCGTGCGCCTGAAGCCCGCGCCCGCGTACCTCACGCGCTTCTATCTCATGGTGGCCCTCGGCGGCGCGTTGGGCTCCGCATTCGTGGGCATCGTCGCGCCCATGCTGCTGCCGGCGAACTTCGAGCTCAACGGCGTGCTCGTCGTGTGCGCGCTGCTGCTGCTGTGGCAGGCGCGGCGCGAGCCGGTCGTGTATCCGGCGCTGGCCGTCGCGGCCCTTATCACCACGGTCGGCTGCGCGGCCTGGGCGGTCCTCGAGTTCTACCAGACGACCATCGTCGCCACCCGCAACTTCTACGGCGTGCTTCGCGTGCAGCAAGTCGGCGACGTGGACAACGGGCAGCGCCGGCAGCTCATCCACGGCAACATCATGCACGGCAAGCAGTACATGCGGGAGGACCTGAAGCGCGAGGCCACGAGCTACTATTCGCCGAACTCGGGCATCGGCCGGCTGATCGAGGGCATGCATCCGCGCAAGGATCCGATCAAGGTCGGCGTCATCGGACTCGGCACCGGCACCATCGCCACCTATGGCGCAAAGGGCGACATCTATCGCTTCTACGACATCAACCCCGGCATCGTCGACATCGCCAAGCGCGACTTCAGCTACTTGAACGACAGCGATGCGACCATCGAGCTGCCGCTGGGCGACGCGCGCCTGAGCCTCGAGCGCGAGCCGCCGCAGAACTTCGACGTGCTCGCCATCGACGCCTTCTCGAGCGACGCGATACCGGTGCACCTCATCACGCGCGAGGCGCTGCAGGTGTATCTGCGGCACATGAAGCCGGACGGCGTCATCGCGTTCCACGTGAGCAACCTCTACCTCGACCTCGTCCCCGTGGTGGAAGCCCTCGCCCACGAGCTCGACCTGCACGCACTGTGGATCAGCGACGACGGCAGCCTGCCGTTCGCCAACTCGTCGAACTGGGTGCTGCTGGCGAAGGACCCGGCGCGCCTGTCCGACCCCAAGCTGCAGGAGGCGGGCACCAACATCAGCGCCCGCCGCGACTGGCGGGTGTGGACCGACGACTTCAACAACCTGCTGCAGGTGCTGAAGTCCGCCCGATGAGCGCGAAGGGCCGCTCCCGAGCGCGAATTGGCCCCGAAGCGCGCAGCGCGGAGGGTGGTCCAATGAGCGACGCGGACCCGGCGTCCTACCGCGCGCTGGCGCGCCCCGCCGGGGCGCGCCATATCGACGTCATCGACCAGCGCGCGCTGCCGCACGCGCTCGCGCACGCAAAGATCGCCGACGCGGAAGGCGCCGCACTCGCCATCCGCGACATGTGGATCCGCGGCGCCCCGCTGATCGGCGCGGTCGGCGCCTACGGCTTGGCGCTTGCGCTCGACCGCGACGCGTCCGACGCCGCGCTGGTGAGGGCGCACGCGATGCTCGACGCCACCCGCCCCACCGCCGTCAACCTGCGCTGGGCGCTCGATCGCGTCCGGGCGAAGGTGTTGCCGCACGCCCCGTCCGCGCGGGCGGACGCCGCGTGGGCCGAGGCCGACGCCATCGCCGCGGAAGACGTCGCCATCAACCACGCCATCGGCGAGCACGGCATCGCGCTCCTGCGCGCCGTCGCGCAGCGGCGGCCGGGCCCGGTCCGGGTCATGACCCATTGCAACGCGGGCGCGCTCGCCACCTGCGGCTGGGGCACCGCGACTGCGCCGCTGTTCATGGCGCACGCGCAGGGTCTGCCGCTTGCGGTGTGGGTGAGCGAGACGCGGCCCCGCTTGCAGGGCTCCAACCTCACCGCGTGGGAGCTCGCCCAACGCGGCATCCCCCATACGCTGATCGCCGACGGCGCCGCGGGCCTGCTGATGCAGCGCGGCGACGTCGACCTCGTCATCGTCGGCGCCGACCGCGTCGCGCGCAACGGCGACGTGTGCAACAAGATCGGCACGTACGAAAAGGCGCTGGCCGCGCGCGACAACGACGTGCCGTTCTACGCGGCCGTCCCCTCTCCCACCATCGACTGGTCGCTGCCGGCGGGTGACGCGATTCCCATCGAAGCGCGCGACGAAGGCGAGGTGCTGCGCGTGGCCGGGCGCGACGACCATGGACAGACCGTGCAGGTCGCGATCGCCCCACCCGCCACGAAGGCGCTGAACTACGCGTTCGACGTGACTCCGGCGCGGCTCGTGACCGGCATCGTCACCGAGCGCGGGGTGACGCGCGCGTCGAAGGAGCGGCTGGCGGCGATGTTTCCGGAGAAATAGGGTCTGACCCCAATTACCCAATTACCTCACGCGCGCGAGCACGGCGGCGAACAGGAGATCCACGCAGCGGTCGACGGTGTCGCCGGCGGTATCGAGCGTGATCGCCGGCGCCGCCGGAGCTTCGTACGGTGCGTTCACGCCGGTGAACTCCGCGATCTCGCCGCGTCGCGCCTTGGCGTACAGTCCCTTGGGGTCGCGCTGCTCGCAGGCCGCCACGCCCGCGGCGGCCCAGGTTTCGAAGAAGTGCGCGTCGCCGATGACGCGGCGGGCCATCGCGCGGTCGGCCTCGTACGGCGAAATAAGGGCGGTAATGACGATGAGCCCAGCGTCGTTCATGAGCCGCGCGGTTTCGGCCACCCGCCGCACGTTCTCGCGCCGATCCTCCGGCGTGAATCCCAGGTCGCGGTTCAGGCCGTGGCGCAGGTTGTCGCCGTCCAGGACGAAGCACGCGTGCCCGGCGTCGACGAGGCGGCGCTCGAGCGCGTGCCCGATGGTCGACTTGCCCGAGCCCGGAAGGCCGGTCAGCCAGACCGTCAGCGGCCTCTGCCGTAGCACCTTCGCCCGCTCGTACGCCTCGACCCGGCCGCGCTGGCGGAACACGTTGCGGCTCACGTGCTCGTCGGCGTCGGCATCGACGATTTCCGGCCACACCTTGCGCTCGATGACCATCGCCGCACCCGCGGCCGCGTTGGCGCCGGGATCGACCAGGGTGAGGCTTCCGGTCGCGCGGTTCCTGCCATGCTCGTCGACGAACAGCGGCTGGAACAGGGTCAGGCGCACGCGGCCGACCTCGTTGCGATTCAGGCTCCTCGCCTCCTCCCGGCGCAGCGTGTCGGGGTTGACCTTGTACGCAACCTGCGCACACGTCGCCTTCACCTCGCGCGTGGCGTGCTCGACGAGGTAGATGCCGCCCTCGACGAGCGGCGCGTCCGCCATCCACACGACCATCGCCTCGACCGCACGCTCGGCGCGCGGAACATTGTTCGGATGGGCGATCAGGCTGCCGCGGCTCACGTCGACGTTCCCCGCGAGGCACAGCGTCACGCATTGCGGCGGAAGCGCCTGCGCAAGGTCGGAGCCCGACTGCACGATGCGCGCGATGCGCGAGCGCTCCGCGGACGGCAGCACGACCACCTCGTCGCCGGGACGCGCGATGCCGGACACGACTTGCCCGGCGCAGCCGCGGAAGCCCTGGTCCCCTGGAACTACGTCCTGCACCGGGAATCGGAAGTCGACGAGATTGGCGTCGCCCGCGATGTACACCGATTCCAGATGCGGCAGGAGCGCGGCGCCCGTGAACCATGGCATGCGCTCGCTGCGGCTCACGACGTTGTCGCCCGCAAGCGCGCTCATCGGGATGAAGGAGAGATCGGCGAAGTGAAGGCGCGCGGCGAACGCGCCGTACTCCTCGCGGATACGCTCGAACACTCCTTGATCGTAGCCCACGAGGTCCATCTTGTTCACCGCGACCACGACCCGCGGAACGCCCAGCAGCGACATGATGAGCGCATGCCGCTTCGCCTGCGTCCGGACGCCGAGCCGCGCGTCGATGAGGATGACCGCGAGGTCGGCGGTCGACGCTCCGGCCGCCATGTTGCGCGTGTATTGCGCGTCCCCCGGGGCGTCGGCGATGATGAAGCGGCGCTTCGGCGTGGCGAAATAGCGGTATGCGACGTCGAAGGTGATACCCTGCTCGCGCTTGGCCCGCAGGCCGTCGGTGACCCCTGCGAGGTCGAGCGTCGCGCCGCTCGCGTTGCCGGGCAGCGCCTCCAGCTGGTCCTGGTGGATGGCGCCGGTGTCGTGCAGCAGGCGGCCGATCAGCGTCGACTTGCCGTCATCGACACTGCCCGCAGTGGCCAAACGCAGAAGGTCCGGCTCCGTCATCAGAAATAGCCTTCGCGATGATATCAGGCCGCGTCGCGGGGCCCGGATCGCGGGGCCGGGCGCGAGCTATAATCCCGCGCGAGCGATTGGATTTCTCGGCGACCATGACCGCTTTCGACAGTCGTTGATTTGCAGTTCGCCTCTCGCCGCGACGACATCGGAGTTCTGCAATGGCTGAAGCGACAGTCCCGGAACTTCCGGGCGACGACCTGCGTTGGCGAGTTGCCGGCACTGCCAAGCGCGAATGGTTCTGGGAATCCGGCGGCATGTCGGTCGCGAACATCGGCACGATGCTCTCGATCATTGGCACCTCGTTCGCCGACTATCCCCGCGCGCTCGAGTTCGGTTGCGGTTGCGGTCGAATCCTGCTGCACATGCGGCAGATCGCGATGAAGACCGAGCTGTTTGGCGTAGACATAGATCCCGAGGCGATCGCCTGGGCACAAAGTCACATACCGTGGGTCAAGTGCTCGGTGAACGATGGGCTTCCTCCCTTGAATTTTCCCGACGGGTACTTCGACCTGATCTTCAATCAGAGCGTGTTCACGCACCTGGACGAGAACTACCAGGATGCGTGGCTCGCCGAACTGGTGCGGGTCACCAGGCCCGGCGGCACGCTGGTCCTTTCCGTGTCGGGCGACCATCCCTTCTCGCAGCTCGTGAAAGCCCACCAGGACGCCGGTGCGGACCCGGCCAATCTGCTGGAGAAGTACCGGTCGAAGGGAATCGTCTTCATCGAGGACGATTCGTGGGTGGGCGGCCCGTTTCCGGATTTCTATCATTCGACGTTCCACGCGCCGTGGTATGTCTTCGCGCACTGGAGCAAGTACTTCGACATCAAGGCGTACGTGACGCGCGGGTCGCTTGATTTCCAGGACTACCTGCTGCTTCGCCGCCGCGAGGGGCCCGCGCAACTTCAAGGCGCGGACCAGGCAGCGCAACCTCTGCCGGTAGCGAGTGTGGCAAAGCGCGCAGCGCTGACTCCGAGGCGTTCCGCCAAAAGGCTTTGGCGAGAGCTCAAGTACAAGCTGCGTGGATACTGAGTTCTCGAGATACCGAGCATTGGCGATCGGCCCCTTCGCGGCGTCCATAAGTCCTCAGTCCCCAATCGGGTAGCGGACGCCACAAACGCTCACCCACTGCGCGAGCGCCGGGCGCAGTATCACAGCCGCGCCGCGCAGGCGACCCGACGGCACAACGCCCAGCCAATGTTGGCTGGGCGTTGGGCGGTGAGGGTGCCTGACAATGACCTACTTTCGCACGGGAGCTCCGTACTATCATCGGCGTGCCGCCGTTTCACGGTCCTGTTCGGGATGGGAAGGAGTGGGGCCAGCGGGCTATGGTCGTCAGGCTTTGACAGGTAACAGAGGTCAGGGAACAGATCCGCCGGTGATTCCGGTGGTCGCGCGTTACGCGCGAGTGCACTGTTTTGCCTCTGCATGGAAGGTAAGGGTTTAGGGTTGAGTCGTACTGGCGCTGATCTTCGGTTGGGTCAGGTTTTCTCTGTTACCTGCTACCTGTTACCTGGCCTCTGAGAGACCCACAACTATGGAGTCAAGCCGCACGGATTATTAGTACCGGTTAGCTCAACGCATTACTGCGCTTCCACACCCGGCCTATCAACGTGGTGGTCTGCCACGGTCCTTCAGGGAGGTCAAGCCTCCGGGAGATCTCATCTTCAGGCACGTTTCCCGCTTAGATGCTTTCAGCGGTTATCGCTTCCGTACTTAGCTACCCAGCGATGCGACTGGCGTCACAACTGGTACACCAGCGGTACGTCCACTCCGGTCCTCTCGTACTAGGAGCAGCCCCCGTCAAATCTCCAGCGCCCACGGCAGATAGGGACCAAACTGTCTCACGACGTTTTGAACCCAGCTCACGTACCACT
>JADLEZ010000169.1 GCA_020845855.1 Burkholderiales bacterium | reverse complement strand
TTCACGCGTACGCGCGCGAGCACCCGGACTTCGTGCAGGTCGAGTCCATCGGCAGGAGCCACGAGGGCCGCGACATCTGGGTCGTCACCGTGACCAACGGGCGCACCGGCCTCGCCGCCGAGAAGCCGGCGTTCTGGGTCGACGGCAACATCCACGCGACCGAAGTCGCGGCCTCGGCCGCGAACCTCTACTTTCTGCACACATTGCTAGGCCAATACGGGAAGGACGACGAGATCACGCGCGCGCTGGACACGCGCGCGTTCTACATCTGCCCGCGCATCAACCCCGACGGCGCGGAATGGGCGCTCGCCGACAAGCCGAAGTGGATCCGCTCCAGCACGCGGCAGTATCCGCACGGCGACGAGGATCTGGAAGGGCTCGTGGTCGAGGACATCGACGGCGACGGGCGCATCCTGCAAATGCGCATCCCCGACGCCAACGGCGTGTGGAAGCCGCACCCGCAGGAGCCGCGGCTCATGGTCCGGCGCGACCCCACCGAGACCGGCGGCACCTATTACCGCATCGTGCCCGAAGGCAGGATGGACGGCTACGACGGCTTCACGCTGCGCGTGAAGCGTCCGCTGGAGGGGTTAGATCTGAACCGCAACTTCCCGGCGTCGTGGCGGCAGGAGTTCGAGCAACTGGGTGCGGGTCCTTATCCCACCTCGGAGCCCGAAGTGCGCGCGGTGGTCGATTTCGTGACCCGGCACCCGAACCTCACCGGCGGCATCTCGTTTCACACGTGGAGCGGCGTGCTGCTGCGCCCGTTCGAGCACCAGTCCGACGAGGAGATGCACGCCGAGGACCTGTGGGTGTACCAGAAGACGGGCAAAAAGGGCACCGAGCTTACCGGCTACCCGGCGATCTCGGTGTACCACGAGTTCCGCTATCACCCCAAGCAGGTGATCGGCGGCACGTTCGACTGGGTGTACGAGCACCTCGGCATCTTCAGCTGGGTGGTCGAGATCTGGTCGCCGATGCGCGAGGCCGGCATCACCGACTACAAGTACATCGACTGGTTCCGCGACCACTCGCCGGAAGAGGACCTCGCGATCCTGCGCTGGAGCGACACCGCACTCGCGGGCCTCGCGCACGTGCCGTGGAAGCCGTTCGACCATCCGCAGCTCGGCAAGGTCGAGATCGGCGGCTGGAACCGCTTCCACGCCTTCTCCAATCCGCCGCCGGCGCTGCTCGAGCGCGAGCTCGCGCGCTTCCCGAAGTGGCTCGTGTGGAGCGCGCTCGTCTCGCCCCGGCTCGAAGTCGTGCACGCGGACGCCGCCGACGTCGGCGGCGGCGTCTGGCGCGTGCGCATGGTGGCGCAGAACACGGGGTGGCTGCCGTCGTACGTGAGCAAGCGCGCGCTCGACCGCAAGGTCGTGCGCGGCGTGATCGCCGAGATCGGACTGCCGCCCGGCGCGACACTCGTGCAAGGCAAGCTGCGCGAGGAGCTGGGCCAGCTCGAGGGCCGCGCCTACAAGCACACGGGCATCTCGTTCTGGCCCGACTATCACGTCACCGACGACCGCGTGAAGGTCGAGTGGACGGTGCGCGGCAAGCGGGGCGACGTGGTGAGGCTCCTTGCGCGTCACGAGCGCGCGGGGACCGTGCGCGCCGAGGTGACGCTTCCCTGAACGGCGAGGCGCCGCCTCACCACGCCTGGCTGATGGTGTACCCATCCTCCCGCGGGCGAATCAGCACCGAAGCGCGTAGCGCGGAGGGTTCATTGACCTACGGCGTGAGGCGCGACATGTAGGCACGCACCCGTCTCGCGTTCGCGCCGAGGTCGCCCTTGCCGACGCGCGAGACCGAGCGCATGTCCACGCGCGTCGCGTCGTTGTTGAGGCGCGTAACGCGGATCACGACGTCGTCCTTGAAGCCGAACCAGAACGTGGTGGCGGTGGCCTCGATGATGCCCTTGGCGGGATCGGTGGCGACGATGGTCCACCCCATGTCGCGCGCGAGCGCGAGCGCATTGTCGAACACCGGATCGCGGGGCTGCCGCAGGACGCGGGTGCGGAGGTCGGGGTAGCCCGTGCGTTGCAGGCGCGCGGTCTCGGGCCCGGGATAGCGCACGGACACCGGCGCGCGCTCGCGTAACGCCGCGATCTTGTCGAACTGCGGTGGATTGGCAAGGTCGGTGGAGATATCGTTGATGGGAGGCAGCGTACGCGCCTGCCACATCCAGAACAGCGGTAGCGCCGACGCCGCCAGCGCGATGGCGAGCGCGACGCCGAGGCTTCGCGCGCGTCCGGCACGCACGTGCGGGACGATCAGCGCGCCGATCGTGATTGCCGCAATCGCGAACGCGGCGTACGACGCATAGCGCAGGATCGCGAAGCCGGTTCGCCAATCCCACGCGCCGAAGCGTGCGCCGAACCCGGACGCCGCGATGGCGACGGCGGCGGCGAGCGCAAGCCAAGGCAGCGCGCCCCACGCGCTGCGCGCACGCGCCGAAGCCGCCTTCCGCTTCACTCGCCTCGGGGCATCCTCGATGCGACGCCTTGGGCGCACGCCTGGCGCTGCGCGGTCAGCCATTGCGGTAGCCTCTGCGAACGCCGTTTGCGCCATGCCGAGGTCGGCCGTACGCTTGCGCCGATGAACGCAACAGCCGCGTCATGCTGACGCTACCCATGCTCGCCATGGTCGGTGCGGGGGTGCTCGTCACCTCGTTCCTGTCCGGGATCTTCGGCATGGCGGGCGGCATGCTGCTGATGGGGCTGCTCCTCGCCATTATGCCGCTGCCGGCGGCGATGGTGCTGCACGGTATCACGCAAATGACGTCCAACGGCTGGCGCGCGTGGTTGTGGCGTGCGCACGTCGATTGGCGCATCGCCGCCTGGTTCGCGGGCGGGTCGCTCGCGGCGGCGCTCGCGTTCGCGGCAGTCGCGGTGGTTCCCAGCAAGGCGGTGGCCTTGCTGATCCTGGGGATGGCGCCGTTCCTCGCGCTGGCCCTGCCGGCGCGCGCCCGGCTCAACGTCGCCGTACCCGCGCATGCGGTGGGCGGCGGCGCCATCTGCATGGTGCTGCTGCTTCTCGCGGGCGTGTCCGGCCCGATCCTCGACGTCTTTTTCGTGCAGTCGGGGCTCGACCGCCGGGGCATCGTCGCCACCAAGGCGACGGTGCAGACGCTCGGCCACGCAGTCAAGCTCGTGTACTTCGGGGCCGCGATGGTGGCGGCGGGCGACGCGCTGTCGCCGCTCGTGGCGGCGATAGCGGTCGCGCTCGCGGTCGCCGGCACCCAGTGCGCGCGCCGCGTGCTCGAGCGCTTGAGCGATGCGCAGTTCCTGCGCTGGAGCCGCTGGATCATCGTGACGCTTTCGCTGATCTACCTCGCCCAGGGGGCGCGTCTTCTAGCCGGCGCGTAGCGGTTCTTCGTCCATCGCCGCGATCTGCTCGCGCAGCTCGAGGATGCGGTCCTGCCAGTAGCGGTGGGTGTTGAACCACGGAAACGCGGCGGGGAACGCGGGGTCTTCCCACCGGCGCGCGATCCACGCGGCGTAGTGCACGAGGCGCAGGGTACGCAGCGCCTCCACCAGATGCAGCTCGCGCCGGTCGAAGGCGGCGAAATCCTCGTAACCCGCGAGCACGTCGGCAAGCTGCCGCTCCATCGCGGCCCGTTCGCCGGACAGGAGCATCCACAGGTCCTGCACCGCCGGGCCCATGCGCGCGTCGTCGAAGTCGACGAAGTGCGGCCCGTCCGCGGTCCACAGCACGTTGCTCGCGTGGCAATCGCCGTGCAGGCGCAGGGACGCGACGCCGCCCGCCCGCGCGTAGCAGCGGCGCACGCCGCCGAGCGCCATTTCCGACACGCTCGCGTAGGCTTCGCGCAAGTCGTCGGGTACGAAGCCCGCGCCGAGCAGGAAGGCCCGCGGCTCGTCGCCGAACGCCGCGATGTCGAGCGCCGGCCGCGCCGCGAACGGGCGCCGTACCCCGACCGCGTGAATGCGGCCGATGAAGCGGCCGAGCCAGGTCAGCGTTTCGCGGTCGTCGAGCTCGGGGGTGCGCCCGCCGTGCCTTGGATAGACCGCGAAGCGCAGGTCGCCGTCGTGGTGCAGGGTCGCATTGCGCAGGCGCAGGGGTGCGATCGCCGGGATCTCGCGCGCCGCGAGCTCGGCGACGAACGCGTGCTCCTCCGCGATCTGGGCATCGGTCCACCGCCCGGAGCGGTAGAACTTGACGACGACCGCCGGTGTCTCATCCCGGTATACGAGATAGACGCGGTTCTCGTAGCTGTTGAGCGCGAGCAGCCGGCCGTCGCCGCGAATGCCGACCGCGTCCAGTGCGTCCAGGATGCGGTCGGGCGTCAGGGTGGCATAGGGGGCGGGCGCCGGCATGCGCCGATTGTAAGGCGGCCCACCGCGGCCGCGACCAAGGACCATGGCTAACGCCGTCTACTACCGCCACGCGCTTCCCGTGCGCGTCATGCACTGGATCAACGTGATCGCACTTACCGTGCTGTTCATGAGCGGGTTGCAGATCTTCAACGCGTACCCGGCGCTCAATTTCGGCCAGTCTTCCTACAGCGGCATCCCGCCGGTGCTGGAGATCGGCGCGCGGATGAAGTCCGACGGCGAGCCGCAAGGCGTCACGCGCGTGCTCGGCCGGGAGTTCGACACCACGGGCTGGCTCGGGGTGACGCGCGGCGAGGACGGACGCTACATTCGCTCGACGTTCCCGCCGTGGATGATGCTGCCCGGGCCGCAGTGGCTCGCGATGGCGCGCACGTGGCACTTCTTCTTCGCGTGGGTATTTGTGCTCAACGGACTCGCATATCTCATCTATACGCTCGCGAGCCGGCACTTCAGGCGCGACCTCGCACCCACGAAGGCCGAGCTCGCGGGCATCGGCGCCTCCATCCGCGATCACCTGCGCTTGCGTCACGCCACCGGCGAGGCGGCGAAGCGCTACAACGTCCTGCAGAAGCTCGCCTACCTCGCCGTGATCTTCGTCGTCCTGCCGCTGATCGTGGCCATGGGATTCGCCATGTCGCCGTGGCTCAACGCCGTGTTCGCGGGCTGGGTGGACGTCGTGGGCGGGCGCCAGTCGGCGCGCTCGATTCACTTCATCCTGGCGTGGCTGCTGGTCGCGTTCGTGCTCATCCACGTATTCCAGGTGATCGTCACCGGCCTGTGGAACAACCTGCGGTCGATGATCACCGGCCGCTACCGCGTTCCCGCGGAGGCTTCGCATGAATGAGCCCTTCAAGCTTCGCCGGCGCCTTAAGCGGCGCACGTTCCTGCAGCGCGCGGCGGCGGCATCCGCGCTCGCGCTTGCCGGCTGCGACGCGATCTCGCGCAACGAGTCCGCGCAACGTATCCTGAACTCGGTCGAGCCCCTGAACGAGGCGCTCGCCAAGCTCGTCGGCCGCAAGGCGCTGGCGCAGGAGTTCAGCGAGAAGGACATCTCGCCCACATTTCGCAGCAACGGCTCGGACGATCCCGGCACGCCGCAGTACAACGCGTGGGCGGGCAACGGGTTCGCGGACTACCGGCTCACGGTCGGCGGCCTGTGCGAGGTACCGCGCGCGTTCTCGCTCGCCGAAGTGCGCGCGCTGCCGTCGCGCACCCAGATCACGCGCCACGACTGCGTGGAAGGCTGGAGCGCGATTGCCAAATGGAAGGGCGTGCGGCTGTCGGCGATCCTCGACGTCGTGAAGCCTGCGCCCGAGGCGCGCTACGTGATGCTCTACTGCGCCGATCCGATGGCGGCCGACGGCACCGACCTGTACTACGAGAGCATCGACTTCGACGACGCGCGCCACGAGCAGACGATCCTCGCCTACGACCTGAACGATGCGCCGCTGCCGGTGGCCAACGGCGCGCCGCTGCGCCTGCGCGTCGAGCGGCAGTTGGGCTACAAGCACGCCAAGTTTCTTACCGGCCTCGAGTTCGTCGCGACGTTCGCCAACATCGCGGGCGGCAAGGGCGGCTACTGGGAGGACCAGGGGTACCAGTGGTACGCCGGTATATAAAGCCGATCTCGAAATCGGACAAGGTCCGCCCGACGCCAACGCAGAGCGAAGGCTGTCAGCTCGCCCGCGCGCGTTACTGATCGGCGCGCGGCAGCGCGCTATGATCGACGCGCTTCGTGCCGTTACTGCGCGCGCGGCGCCGGGCCGCCCCAAGCCGCGCGCGGAAGCATCACCGGGCGCAAATCGGTCAGCCTGCCGCTTTAGCGGCAGCGGACAAGCGATTTGCGCACGAAGCAACTAGACGCGCGGCTCCCCGCGGCCGTTGACCGTGATGGTCGCGCCGGGCGCGAAGGCGAGTTGCGCGCGGTGGGTCTGGCCGCGGAAGTTGTAAGTAACGTCCCAATACTCGACGCGTCCGCTGCCGGGCACGGTCGTGCAGCGCTCGACGTTCTGCGTGTAAGTGCGCGGGTAGCGATTGACGTTGGCGCCGACGGCCGCGCCGCCGACTGCGCCGATCGCGGTCGCGACGTCGTTGCCGCGGCCGCTGCCGATCTGGTGACCGAGCACGCCGCCCAGCACGCCGCCCAGGATTGCTCCGGGAATGTTCGGTTGCGGCGCCTGGGTCGTCACCTGCTGCGGCTCCATCCAGCAGCGCTGCTGCGGCGGGCCGGTAACCGCGCGCACGGCGACGACGTTGGCCTGGTACAGCCGTTCGCCGTGGCCGGGGTAGTACCCGTAGGCGGGCGGTGGCGGACGCGTCGGCGCGTACGCATAGTCGGGACCGGGTACGCGGCGCAGCGACGAGATGCGGTTGTTGAGGCCCATCGCGGCCAGCGACGGATACTGGCCCGGCGTGAGCTTGATGCAGTAGCCGCGAAAGTCGGAATCCTCGCAGAACTGCCAGATGCCGCGGTCGACGATCACCGACGACGCGCGATCGTTGAAGCCGCTGCGGTCGAGGTTGTAGACGGGCCCGTTGGCGGTGAACGCGGGGCCGTAGAAGCGCTCCTGCTGGTAGAGGGTGACCTGCGCGGCGGCGGTGAATGCCGCGCATGCGGCGACGAGTCCGAGCAGGGCGGAGAAAATCGTCTTCATGTCCGATCCAAAGGCGTGACGACGCTCGAATTTAGCACGATCAGGCGAAATACCCGTGCAGGAACCACTCGCCGTCGTCGATGCCGTAGCGAAGGTCGCGGTAGATCCACGCGGTGGCGCCGTCGGGCGTATCGGCGACGTAGTAATCGCGGCGCACGTCGCCGCCGTCCCACCAGCCCGACTCGATGCGCTCGGGGCCGTCGCGCAGCACGAAGGGGCGCGTCTCGATGTGCGGCGCGAGCGGCTCGGGCTCGGGCAACAGCCACAACGGGCGTGGCGCGTCGGGTAACGCGAACGCTTTCGCGCGCGCGGGCGTGAGCGGCAGGTCGCGCATCGCGCGCTCGGGGCGATGCTCGGCGTGCGGGACGAACCGATGCAGCGCGTTCTCGCCGAGCCGGGCGCGCAGGCGATCGGCCAGGGGGACCTCCACCTTGTCCGCGTCGTCGCCGGGCAGCAAGCCGAGATTGCGGCCAGGCAGCGGCGCGGTTTCGTCCGTGGCGAGCGTCATCGCTTCCACCGGTGCGGGTAAGGTGAGGCGCGCCAGGCGCTCGCGCAAAACGCCGAGCAAATGCACAAGCGTGCGCGCGGGCGCGCCGAGCGCGAAGGGGACTTCCGTTGCGGGCAGGCCGCGTTGGCGCAGGTAGCGTTCGTGCGCGAGCGTGAGCGTCACGCGCACCGCACCCAGCCCGCGCGCGGCGAGCCAGTCGGCGAGATCGCGCACCAGGCGCTGCACGCCGAAGCCGAGCGCTTCGGCCTCGTGCACCGGCGCCGGCAAGTCGAGCCGGCCTTCGAAGCGCGGCGGCGGCACGAACGGCGCGCGCGGATCGGGCGCGCGGCCAAGCGCATGGTCGATGCGCGCGAGGATTGCGGGCCCGAAGCGGCGGGCGAGGCCGTCGCGCGGCAGCGCGGCCGCTTGCCCGAAGGTGGTGACGCCGGCTTCGCGCAAGGTCGCGCGCGTCGTGTCTTCGAGGTCGACCAGCGCGAGCGGCAACGGGCCGAGCACTTCAGGCAGACGCGCGCGATCGGTCACCGCCTGCGTGCGGCCCGCACGCGCGAGCAGCAGCGCGGCGCCGGAAGTGGGCGCGATGCCGAGGCGATGGTCGTAGCCCAATGCATGGGTGCCGCCGGCAAGGCGCGCGACAAGACGCGGCAATCCACCGAACAGGCGCAGGCTCGCGCCGATGTCGGCAACCACCGCGTTCGGCGGCGCCACGCACGCCATCGGCGTGAACGTGAGCGTCCAGGTGGCGAGCTGCGCGAGCGCGCGCGCTTCCGCATCCGGATCGCGGTCGCGCAACGCGAGCTCCGGCGCGAGCGCGAACGCGCCGGACACGAGCTGCCCGTCACGGATGCCGGCGCGGCGCGCCGCCGCGTTGGCCACGACCACGCGCGGATAGTGGCCGCCGCTACCGACCACCAAAGGAACGCTGTCGTTACGTTGCGCGCGCGCGAAGACGTCGAGCGGCAGCGAAGGGAAGAGGAGGCAGGCCCACAACATGCGCTATGCCCCATCGGCCGAATGGACGATGGGTTTTAACAGGTAAAGAGCTATACTCGACTTATGAAATACAAAGTTGCCCTTCACCGGTCAGAGGAGGGATTCGCCGCGTCCGTTCCCGGCCTTCCGGGATGCTGGTCGCAAGGAGCCACCGAGAAGGAAGCGCTCGACAACATCCGTACTGCCATTGCGGAATACCTGTCCGTCCAATAAAACCGGTTGCGCGAGCTCCGCGCCCCGGCGCTTGAGCACCCGCACCGCGAGCCGCCCCTCCTGCCGCGACAGGTGCAACCGCAACGGTGCGGCCAGCGCGCTGCCGGGCTGTCCGGGCCGGCGCCACAAGGCGCCCCACGTGCCGCCGTCGCGCGCGGCCACCTGCAGGCGCCGCAACACGCGCTGGTCGTGGGTCGCGACCCACGCGAACGCGGCGCCGCACTCGGGCGCGCGCAACGACTGCTCGAACGCCCACAGCGCATCCTGCGGCGTCCGGCACGCGACGACGTAAAGCCGCGCGAGGTCCACGCCGGCCGCGGCGAGCGCGGGCGCGTACGGCTTGTAGGGCGGCGCCACCCACACCACGTCGCGCCGTTGCGACTGCACCTGCGCGAGTGCGGGCAGCGTGAGGCGAATCTCGCCGATGCCTTCGCGCTCGAGCAGGATCTCGGTGAGGGCACCCTGCGGCCAGCCGCGGCCGGGCAGGGCGGCGTCGAGCTCCGGGTAACCCGACGACACGGTCGCCGGCTCGGGTGCGACGTCGTCGCCGCGCCAGATCGCCGGATGGGCGAGCAGGGTGGCGAGCGACGTGTTCATTGGACGCCCCTTGCGCTCACGATGGCCAGTGGCGGGCGAATATCGGCGCGAGGCGCGGGTCGTTCTCGACCTTCGCGAACACCGCGCTCAACTGCGGACGCGCCGACGCAAGATGCTTGCGCGCCCCCGACCACTTCGATACCACCGTCGCGAGCACGTCGAGCGCGCCCAGCATGTCCCCGGTGAGCCAGGGTGTTGCCGGGAACGTGTCGGCGAACACGTCCCACAGGTAATGCAGCCGCTCGGTGGTGCCGGCCTTGATGCGCTTGCGCATCGCCTCGTCGGCGTCCTTGCAGTAGCGCTCGGGAAAGTCGATCACGCCGATCGCCGCATAGCAGTTGGCGGCCACGTAGACCAGGCCGCGCATCACATGCGCACGCGTGATGACGGCCCCCACGCTCGCCGGTGAGGCAGGCTCGCTGCCCCCCGAGGGGGCGCAATTCGCGCCTCGGGGCAGGAGGCCGCTCGCCGGATGCGCGAGGCCGAGATGGATGAGGATCGCGGCGCTTTCCGTCATCACCGTGCCGTCGGGCAGCACGAGCGTGGGGATCTGCGCGAGCGGATTCACGCGCATGAGTTCGTCAAGGCCCGGGCCCGGCTCCCAGGATGCGGCTTCCACGCGGCGATACGGGACGCCGGCGAGCGCGAGCGCCGCCTCCGCGGCGGCGGCGCCCGAACCCTGGCTGCCGTACAAGGTGTAGCTGTTCATGATGCGTCCCTCACCCCAGCCCTACCCGCAAGCGGGGAGGGAGTTGCTTCAGCCGTGCATCGCCTTCGCGCGCCGCTCGATCTCCTCCGGCGAGACGTCCTCGACGTGGGTGGCCACCGTCCACACGTGACCGAAGGGATCCATGAGCGTGCCGCTGCGGTCGCCGTAGAACTGGTTGGTGAGCGCGCGCAGCTCCTTGCCGCCGGCGGCGAGCGCCTGCTTGAAAATGCGGTCGACGTCGGCCACGTAGATCATGAGGCTCACCGCTGCGCCGCCGTAGCTCTTCGGCCCCTTGAACTCCTCCTGCTCGTCGGCGAGCATGAACGGCGAGTCGCCGATCTTCATCTCGGCGTGCGCGATCTTGCCGCCGGGCATCGGCATGCGGAAGAGCTCCTGCGCCTCGAACGCCTTCTTGTAGTAGTCCATCGCCTGCGCGCCGCCGTCGACGACGAGGTACGGGGTAATGGAGTGGTAACCGTCGGGAATGGGTTTCACGGCCATCGATATCTCCTCGGAATCTAGCTGTTGGAAGTGGGACAACGGCCTGCCTCCTGCGAAAAAGGGGCCGGATACCGCGGCCGTCGAACGGACGCGGTACCCGGGAGAGCGACTCAGGCAGAAAAAAATACCGCCGCGCGCGCGTGCTTCATCGGCTTACGGAAGCGAGCGGCTGGGACGAATGACGCCGACCGCCACGCCCTCGATCGTGAACGCGACCTTCTTCGGGTCGACGGCGATCGGCGCGAACGCGGCGTTCTCGGGCACGAGCGTGATTTCGCGCCCGCGACGCTTGAGGCGCTTGACGGTGACTTCCTCCCCGAGGCGCGCGACCACGATCTGGCCGCTGCGCGCGTCGTCGGTCTTGTGCACGACCAGCAAGTCGCCGTCGAGGATGCCGGCGTCCTGCATGCTCGCGCCTTTCACGCGCAGGAGGTAATCCGCGCGCGGCGTGAACAGCGACGCGTCGATGCGGTACTGCGCCTCGATGTGCTCGGCGGCGAGGATCGGGGTGCCGGCCGCGACGCGGCCCACGAGCGGCAGCGCGCCCTGGATCGGGACGCCGGGGAGGTCGCGCAAGCGCAGCCCGCGCGCGGCGCCGGGGGTCAACTCGAGCGCGCCCTTGCGCGCCAGCGCCTGCAGGTGGTCCTCCGCCGAACTCGCCGTGGAAAAACCCAGGCCCGCCGCGATCTCGGCGCGGGTGGGCGGCATGCCGGTTGCTTCCAGATGGCCGCGAATCCAGTCCAGGATCTGCTGCTGGCGCGCGGTGAGGCGGGGCGTTTCCATGGAGAGGAGTGAATACCGTATTAATATTCGGTACCGTTATTATAATCGGCATTGAACGGCTGTCAACCGCCGCGTCAACTGGCCATTCGGCCTACTGCAACATCGGCAAGACACGCATCCCGTTCGCGGGAACGACGGTCGGACGGATGGGACTGAAGCCGCCGTAACCGCGCCGGCGGCCTTTCGGTAAACTGCGAGTTCCGATCCCATAGTTCGCCCGCAGGCCATGGAAGCTCCACAACCCCCCGTCGCGCTCATCGCCGCCGAGGCCCCGTTGCGTGCCCGCCAGACCGGCTATCCGCCGCCGTTCGCCGCGCGCGTGGCCGGGCGCTCCAAGCGCCCGCTCGGTGACTTGTTCGGCCTCACCAACTTCGGCGTCAACCTCACGCGCCTCGAGCCGGGCGCGGTGTCGTCGATTCGCCATTCCCACTTGCTCCAGGACGAGTTCATCTACATCCTGCGCGGCAACCCGGTCCTCGTCACCGACGGCGGCGAGACCGAGCTCGCACCCGGCATGTGCGCCGGCTTTGCCAAGGGCACGGGCGACGCGCACCAGCTCGTCAACCCGGGCCCGGACGTGGTCGAGTTCCTGGAGATCGGCGACCGCACCCCCGGCGACCGCGTGGTCTATCCCGACGAGGACCTCGCGGCCGTGCAGGACGCGAACGGCAACTGGCAGTATCGCCGCATGGATGGCTCGACCTACTGATGCCGGCCTTTGGCTTCTCGCTGGAACTTAATCCGCGGCGGACGTGCCTATGGCATGACGCCGCCGCGGCGCCGTGTTAACGTTGGGTGAAAGGATTCAAGGTTGGGCCGGGACGGGAGCACGATGAAGAAAGTTGCGCTGTACAGCAGTTCCAACCGGTCGCGCAAGCAGGCGGCTCCCGACGCGCACGCCCCCGACGCGGCGGCGCCGGCGCCGCCCGCCCCCGTCGGCGGCGTGCGCAAGTTCTATCGCCGCTTCGAGCAGCCGATCCTGGTGTTCGCCGGCGCCCTGTTCGCCGTGGCGCTCGTCCTCACCTACGCCAAGACCCGTCCCGCACCCTACGAGCTCACCCAAAAGGACATCGACGCCGCGGTCCTGCACACGCTCGAGAACAACAACCTGCCGTCGATGGCGACGAAGGCGGTCGCCGCCATCGCGCCGTCGGTGGTGCGGGTGATGGGTTACCGCCCCGACAAGGGCGACGAGGAAGACGACCAGAAAGCCAAGGCGGACGAGAAGGGCAAGGCCGACGACAAGCCCAGGGACGCCGCGAAGGAAAAGGAGAAGCCCAAGGCCGCAGGCAAGGACAAGGCCACCGCGAAGGACAAGCTTTCGCGCAACGACAGCTTGTTGCCGCCCAAGGTCGAAGGCAAGGCCAAGGACAAGGACAAGGAAGCGAGCAAGGATAAGGACAAGGATAAGGACAAGGCCGCACCCGACAGGGACAAGGACAAAGCAGAGCGCAACGACGGCGGCTTTCCCGGCTATCGCAGCACCGGGGTCGGCACGGGCGTGGTGATCGTCGACAAGGGGGTGATCCTCACCAACCTGCACGTCGTGCTCGGCGCCGAAAAGGTCAAGGTGCGCTTCTTCGACGGCATGGAAGCGGAGGCGACCGTGATCGGCATTCGCCCCGAGCACGACCTCGCCGTGCTGCAGGCGAAAGCCGTGCCGGACGATCTCGTCTCGGCGACGCTGCGCTCGACGGCGGACCTGCAGGTCGGCGACGAGGTCGTCGCCGTCGGCTTCCCGTTCGGCATCGGGCCCTCCGCGTCGGCCGGCGTGGTCTCGGGACTCAAGCGCGAGTACCACTCGCCGGAAGGCAAGCGGATCCTGACCAACCTCATCCAGTTCGACGCGGCGGCCAATCCGGGCAATTCGGGCGGGCCGCTCGTCACCGCCGACGGCGAAGTCGTCGGCATCGTCACCGGTATCCTCAACCCGACCAACCAGCGGGTGTTCATCGGCATCGGCTTCGCGGTGCCGATCGAGAATGCGGCGGCGGCCGCGGGCATGTCGCCATTTTGAAACGGGGACTAGGGGCTAGGGACTAGGGGCTAGGGAGCAGCATCGAGATGCGTACGCCTAACAATGGCGATCGCGAGCCGCAAGCGTTGGCGGATCGTATTGCCCCCTAGCCCCTATCCCCTAGTCCCTAGCCCCGCCTTTCCACTTCCACTCACTGAAAACTCTTCGCATGGACATCCGTGACACCAACGGCGCCGAAGTCGCCACGCTGATGGAGCGCATCCTCTACGAAGTCAAGAAGATCGTGGTCGGGCAGGACCACTTTCTGGAACGCGTGCTGGTGGCGATCCTCGCGCAGGGGCACCTGCTCGTGGAAGGCGTGCCGGGCCTCGCCAAGACGCTCACCGTGAAGACTCTCGCGCGCACCGTGCGCGGGTCGTTCAAGCGCATCCAGTTCACGCCCGACCTCGTGCCCGCGGATCTGGTCGGCACGCGCATCTACAACCAGAAGACCGGCGACTTCGCGACCTCGCTGGGCCCGGTGTTCACGCACCTCCTGCTCGCCGACGAAATCAACCGCGCCCCGGCCAAGGTGCAGAGCGCGCTGCTGGAAGTGATGCAGGAATACCAGGTGACGATCGCGGGCGACACGCACTTCGTGCCGCAGCCGTTCCTGGTGATGGCCACCCAGAACCCGATCGAGACCGAGGGCACGTACCCGCTGCCGGAGGCGCAGGTCGACCGCTTCATGATGAAGGTGCTCGTGGGCTATCCGAACGAGGAAGAGGAGTTCGTGATCGTGCAGCGCGTGACCGGCGAGCCGATCGACGTGATGCCGGTCGCGACCACCGACCAGCTCGCCGAGCTGCAGCGCGAATGCCGGCGGGTGTACGTGGATCCGGCGCTCATCACCTACGCCGTGCGCCTGGTCGCCGCCACCCGCGAGCCGGAGCGCTTCGGCCTCAAGGATTTCGGTAAGTACCTGACGTTCGGCGCGAGCCCGCGCGCGACCATCCACATGATCGAGGGCGCCAAGGCGCTCGCGTTCCTGCGCGGCCGCAGTTATGTGCTGCCCGAGGACGTGACCGATCTCGTGCCCGACGTCATGCGCCACCGGCTCGTCCTGTCCTACGAGGCGCTCGCGGAGGGGCAAACGCCCGACATGCTGATCCGCAAGGTGATGCAGACGATCCGCGCGCCGGACAAGCCGCTGGAGACGCATGTCAAAGTCGCCAACGCCTGAGGGAGTGCTGAGGCGGCTCGAGTGGACGGTCATCCGCCGTCTCGACGGGCTGTTGCACGGCGATTACCGCACGCTCTTTCGCGGCTACGGGCTCGATCTCGCGGATCTCCGCGAGTACCAGCTGCACGACGACGTGCGCCACATCGACTGGAACGTCACCGCGCGCATGCAGGCGCCGTACGTGCGCGAGTTCAACGAGGAGCGCGAGGTCGCCGCGTGGTTCCTGCTCGACCTGTCCCCGTCGGTCGACTTCGGTTCGGAGAGCATCCGCAAGCGCGCGGTGTCGAGCGAGTTCGTGACGGTGCTCGCGCGCCTGCTCACGCGCCACGGCAACCGGGTGGGCGCGCTGTTCTACGGCGGCGAGGTCGACACCATGATCCCGACCCGCAGCGGCCGCCGGCACGTGCTGCACATCCTGCACGAGATGCTGACGCGGCCGGTGCTTACGTCGTCGCAGCCGACCGACCTCAACGTGCTGTTGCGCACCGGCTATGACGTCGTCAAGCGCCGCTCGCTGGTGTTCATCGTGTCCGACTTCATCAGCCGGCCCGGCTGGGCGCAGACGCTCGCCCATCTCGCGCAACGGCACGAGGTGATCGCCGTGCGCGTGTACGACCCGCTGGAGCAGGAGCTGCCGGATCTGGGTCTGCTCGTGATCCAGGACTCGGAGACCGGCGAGCAGGTGTTCGTCGACACCCACGACAAGTCGTTCCGCCGCCGCTTCGCGCAGCTCGCGAAGAAGCGCGAGGAGGAGCTGCGCACCGCGTTCCGCCAGGCCGGCGTGGATGCGCTGGAGCTTGCCACCGACGACGACCTCGTCGACGCGATCATGCGCTTCGCCGACTTGCGCAAGCGGCGCAGCCAGCTCGCGGCGGGCGGCGGAATGCCGCAGCATATGGGCCGGGCATGAAGAACTTTCCGATCACCTTCCTGTGGCCCGATCTTCTGTGGCTGCTGCTGCTGATCCCGCTGCTGATCGCAGGCTACTGGTGGCTCCTGCGCCGCAAGAAGAAGCTCGCGGTGCGCTACGCGAGCCTCGCCATGGTCAAGGACGCGCTGGGCGTGCGCCAGACCTTCCGCCGCCACGTCCCGCCGGCGCTGTTCCTGATCGCGCTCGCCCTCATGATCGTCGCCGTCGCGCGGCCGCAGGCGGTGATGTTGCTGCCGTCGCAGCACGAGACGATCATCCTCGCGATGGACGTGTCCGGCAGCATGCGTGCGGCCGACGTCGAGCCCAACCGCCTCGCCGCGTCGCAGGCCGCGGCACGCGCGTTCATCAACGACCAGCCGGCGCACACGAAGGTGGGCATCGTCTCGTTCGCGGGCACGGCGGCGGTGGTGCAGCCGCCGACGCGCAGCAAGGAAGACCTCATCGCGGCGATCGACCGCTTCCAGCTCCAGCGCGGCACCGCGGTGGGCAGCGGCATCCTCGTGTCGCTGAAGACGCTCTTTCCCGAGATGGAATTCGACCTGCGGTCATGGAATCCGCGCCCCGAGCAAGCCAAGTCGGGGCCCCTCGACAAGGCCAGGAGCAAGGACAAGGCGGCCAAGGATGCGCCCAAGCCGGTGGCACCCGGCTCGTACCAGAACGCGGCGATCATACTGCTCACCGACGGCCAGACGACGACGGGGCCGGATCCCATCGAGTCCGCGCGCATGGCGGCCGAGCGCGGCGTGCGCGTGTTCACGGTCGGCATCGGGACCGAGAAGGGCGAGATGATCGGCGCCGAGGGCTGGTCGATGCGCGTTCGCCTCGACGAGGCATCGCTGAAGCAGATCGCCAACGTGACCCAGGGGGAGTACTTCTACGCGGGCAATGCGACCGACTTGCGGAAGGTCTACGAGTCGCTCAGCTCCAAGATCGTGTTCGAGCAGCGGCAGACCGAGATCACGGCGCTGTTCGCGGCGGCCGCCGCGCTGTTCGCCGTGCTCGCGGCGATGCTGTCGATGCTCTGGTACGGCCGGATCATGTGATTGCGGCC
>JADLEZ010000168.1 GCA_020845855.1 Burkholderiales bacterium | reverse complement strand
CGCAGCGCCAGGGCCGCTACGGCAAGCGGGCGATCGTCCACGCCCTGAAGGAGCGCGGCATCGGCGCGCCCGATGCGGCAAGCGCGCTGCAAGCGCTGGGAGGCGTCGACGAGCTCGCCGAGGCGTCTGCGCTCTGGCGGCAACGATTCGGCGTGCCTCCGCGCGACGAGCGCGAGAAGGCGCGTCACGTCCGCTTCCTGCAGGCGCGGGGCTATTCGCTGTCGGTGGCGCTGGCGGTGTTGCGCAAGGCCGGGGCACCGGAAGCGCCGACACCTGATGGGGAACGTCAGTAGGCTTGAATCAGCACCTCGGCCGGGATAGCCAGCTTCTCGTGCAATGCCCTGGCCTGTTCCATCGAGAGCCGCCGCTTGCGGCGCAACACCTCGTGAACACGTTGCCGCGATCCGAAGATTGCCTGCAGGTCGCGTGGCGTGAGCCCCCGCTGCTCGATGGCAAACTCGATCGCCGCCACCGGGTCCGGCGGAGATACGTCGTGGTGCTCGGTCTCGTAACGCTCCACCATCAGCATCAGCAGCTCGAACTCCGCATCCTCCGACGACCCTGCCTTGGGAGGCTGGTCGAAGAACCTGGTCAGGCGGAGGACTGCACGCCGATAGCTGGCCTCGTTCTTGACCATTTCAATCTCGACGGTCTTTCTTGCCATGAATCGCTCCGGTGGAGTCGACGGTCGCCGCGTCGACGCGGCTGTACTCTGCGTGCGTGCCGAAGAACTTGACGTAGCCGGCGCGGTATCGATAGTTGAACGACACGATCAGGCGGTAGGCATTGCCGGCGATGTTGAACACGACGCGATTATTCGCGATCACCGATGCCTTCGGAAACTGTCACCAAATTGGTGACAACTCAAGGACTGACATGACGCGGGCGCGAGATCTGGGGGAAGGAAGCCGAGCGCCACCTGCGCTTGGAGCGGGCACCGCAATTGATTTCCGGTTGCCGCCGGTGCACGATTCGGCGCATGCGTGCCTCTCGGCGGCGGACCTGGCTCGCGGCTTGCGCCGCGCTGCTCACCCTTCCCGGCGGTGTCTTCGCGCAAACAACGGGAAAGGTACCTCGCATCGGCATCCTGCGCGGCAGGACGCCCGCCAACGTCCGCGTGTGGGACGGGTTCTTCGCGGACTTGCGCCAGTTCGGCTACGTCGATGGCGCCACCGTCGTCGTCGAGATCCGCGAGTTCGACAACGCGACCACCGATCCGGCGAATCGCGCGGCGGAGCTCGTCCGCCTCGGCGTCGACGTGATCGTGACGGGGGCGCCGCCGGCGCCGGAAGCCGCCAGGCGAGCGACGTCGACGATTCCAATCGTCATGACGAATCACCCGGACCCCGTCGGCAGCGGGCTCGTGTCGAGTCTCGCGCGGCCCGGCGGCAACGTGACGGGCTTGTCGCAGCTGATCAAGGACCTGCGCGGCAAGCAGCTCGAGCTCGTCAAGGAGGTCGCTCCGGGCGTTAACCGCCTCGCCGTGCTCATGAATCGCGAGGTTCCGGTGCACCTGCGCGAGTTGACCGAAATCCAGGCCGCCGGCCAGGCGTTGAACGTGCGCACCCTCGTGGTGGAGGCGCGATCGGTGTCGGATTTCGAGGGCGCATTCGCGTCGGCCGCGCGGGAACGCGCAGGCGCCATGATCGTACTCGGGGGAGCGGTCTACTTCGCGAATCGCCAGGCGCTGGCGCAAGAGGCGGCGCGCCACGGCCTTCCCACGATGTACAACGCCCGCGAGTACGTGGAAGCGGGCGGGCTCATTTCGTACGGCCCCAAGCTTGCCGAGAACTATCGGCGCGCCGCTTGGTACGTCGATCGCGTCCTCAAAGGTAGCCCGCCGCAGAACCTGCCCGTCGAGCAACCGTCGCAGTTCGAGCTGGTCGTGAACATGAATGCAGCCAAGGCGCTCGGGCTGGTCATGCCACCCGCCATCCTCGCGCGGGCCGAGCGGATCTAGCCGATCGATGCAAAAGGCGCTCGAGGGGCCCCCGGGTGACGAGGAACCTGCGTTGCGCCTTTTGCATCGAGGTTGATTCCAGGCGGTCGCCCTAGGGGCGGCCCGTCGGGCGATCACCGGAAACAGCACGAAACAACGCGCGTCGTGCGCACACCGTCGCCTGCGGTCGCGTCCTGCATCAGGCTGCAGAACGAACGGATTGGCGGCTTGCCGCGGGTAGCCTCGGACCGCCTTCTGTTTGAGGCAGAATTCCGTGATGCGGGCGATGTCGCGCCTGCCCTTCGGAGAACACCCATGCGCCGGTTCCTCGTTTCCCTCGTCGTCGCCTTCCTCGCCAGCGCGGCGGCGGCGCAGCCGTACCCCGCCAAGCCGATCAAGCTTCTCGTTCCCTTCACTCCCGGCGGCTCGCAGGACGTCATCGGACGGCTGCTCGCGCAGAAGGTGAGCGAGTCGCTGGGGCAGTCCATCGTCGTCGACAACCGGCCGGGCGCCGGCGGACTCATCGCCACCCAGGAGGAAGCACGCGCGCCCGCCGACGGCTACACGCTGCTGCTCGCCACCGGCGCGCAGATGGCCATCGAGCCCACGCTGAATCCGAAGGCTGGCTACGATCCGCTGAAGAACTTCGTGCACGTCGTGCACCTCGTGGATGCGCCGCTGGTGCTGCTGGCGGTACCGTCGCTGCCGGCATCGACAGTCAAGGAGCTGGTCGCTCTGTCGAAAGCAAAAAAAGGTTCCGTGTACACGGCGTCGACCGGCAACGGCACCTACACGCATTTGACCCTCGAGCTCTTCAAGGCGGCGGCGGGCGCCGACCTGACTCACGTGCCGTACAAGGGCGCGGGACCCGCCTTCAACGACCTCATGGGCGGGCAGGTGCAAACGATGTTCACCACCACCGCGTCGGCGCAGCCGTACACGTCCACGCAGCGGCTGAAGGCGCTCGCGATCACCTCGCCCAAGCGCTCGCCGATGATGCCGGACGTGCCGACGTTCACGGAGTCCGGCGTGCCGATCGACGTGTCGGTGTGGGTCGGCATCGCCGTCCCGGCCGGAACGCCTGCGCCCGTGGTCGAGCGGCTGAACGCGGCGTTCAACAAGGCGCTCGGAGAACCCGACGTCAAGGCGAAGCTCGCTACGCTGGGCGTGGACCCCGTCGGCGGCACGACCGCCGCGTTCACGCAGTTCGTGCGCAACGACATCGAGCGCTGGGCGAAGGTCATCAAGACGGCCGGCGTGAAGATCGAGTGACGATGAGGGTCGCCATGGTCGGCGCGGGGGGCATCGCCCGCGCGTACGCCGTGCTTGCCGTGCGCGCCGGGCACGAGGCGGCGCTGTGGTCGCCGACGGGCCGAGGGACCGCCGACCTGCACCAAGCCACGCTCGACTGCGCAGGAGCCATCGAGGGCCGCTATCCGGTATCGGTACTCTCCGAAGCTTCTGCGCTCGGTGATGCGGACTTGGTCATCGTCGCGTTGCCCGCGACCGCGTACGCCGCGGTCATTCCGCAGGCGGCAAGGCACTTGCGCTCTGGACAAACGGTGTTCGTCAGCGGCGCGCTGTCGCTCGCTCCGCTGTGGCTTGCCGAGCTCGCAACTGCCGCCGGCCAATCGCCGCTCGTGTGCGCCGCGGGCACGACGGTCGCCACCGCGCGCCGCCGTGACGGCGGGGTGGCGTTGATGACCGTGCGCACGCGGCTTGCGATCGCGGCGCTGCCGGCATCGCGGGCGAACGACGCGCTGGCCACGCTGCGCGCGATCTTTGGTGACCGCTTCGACCTGGCGCCCAGCGTCCTCGCGGTCACGCTCGCCAACATCAACCCGGTCGCGCACGCGGCGATGGCGCTGACCAACTTCACCCGCATCGAGCGCGCCGAGGCGTGGCCGCAATACCACTACCTCACGCCCGCCGTCGCGCGCGTGGTGGAAGCGATGGACGGTGAGCGGCGCGCGATCGCCACCGCATTCGACCTGTCCGTGACCACCATCGAGCAGCACTTCCAGCGCTCGTTCGACGTCCCGCAGGCCACGCTCGCCGACATCGCGGCCGAGCTGCACCGCCGCCGCGGCGGCCCGCCCGGGCCCACCACGACCGACACCCGCTTCGTGCGCGAGGACGTGCCGTTCGGACTCGTGTTCAACGCGGCGCTCGCGCGCATCGTGGGCGTGCCGGCGCCGGTGACCGAGGCCGCGATCACGCTGCACTGCGCGCTGTACGGCGAGGACTTCCGCGCCGCCAATCCGCTGATCGGCGCTCTCGGACTCGAGGGCGCGACCCGGGAGTCGCTGCTCGCGCGCGTCGACCGGGCGTAGCGCACCAATTCACGAGGGATCGCGCCAATCGCGGTGTGATCGGCGGTCGAGGGCTCACCGTGGGCCTCGCGCGGGTCGACCGCTCAGCTTTTCAAGCCAGTGATCTTGTGCGTGCGCACGGGTTGAGCGATGCCCTTCAGGGTGACGTCCCCCAGCGGCTCCGCTTCGACGAAATCGTCGATCCGCGTGAGCGTCTTGTGGTTGGTCAGGATCTGGGTGTCCTTCGCTTCCGCGCATAGGCGCGCGGCGAGGTTTGCCACGCCGCCGATGCACGCGTACTCCCAGCGGCCTTCGAAGCCGATCGCACCAAGCGTTGCGTAGCCCTGCGCGATGCCGATGCCGAGGTCGAGGTCGAAGCCGCGCTTTCTCCAGGCCGAGCGCAGCGGCGGGAATCGCTCCTGGATCGCGAGCGCCATGCGGACCGCGTTCTCGGCCGGCTTCGCGAGCGGTATCGGATCGTTGAAGAAGATCATCATGCCGTCGCCGGCGAAATGCGACAGGGTGCCTTCGTGGGCGAGGACCAGAGGCCCCATGGCGCGGTGGTACTCGCTCAGTACGGCCATCACTTCCTCGGGCTCGCTGCTGTCGGTGAAGGCCGTGAAGCCTCGCAAGTCGAGGAACACGACCACGACTTCACGACGATGGGTGTTCAACAGGTCTTCCGCGCCGCCGTCGACGATCGACGCGGCGAGTTGCGGCGAAAAGAAATCCTTCAAGCGTCCCAGCCGGCCAAGTTGCGCGACCTGGTCCTGCACGCGCTCTTCGAGCTTCCTGTTCCAGTCGCGCACTTCGTCGCGCAACGCCTTCTTCTCGAGACTCGCGCCGACCCTTGCGCGCAGCAGCGTCGCGTTGAACGGCTTCTGCAGGTAGTCCTCCGCCCCGAGCTCGATGCAGCGCACGACGCTTTCCAGCTCGTCGACCGCCGAGATCATGATCACCGGCAGATGTCGCAGCTCCGCATCGGCTTTGAGATGCTCGAGCACCTCGTATCCGTTCATCTCGGGCATCATGATGTCGAGAAGCACGAGGTCGAACTTCCGCGACCGCAGGAGCTCCCACGCTTGGCGGCCGTCGTTGGCCGTCGTGACGTTCGTGTAGCCTTCGCGCGCGAGACGGCGCGTGAGCGTGTAGCGATTGTCCTCGTGGTCATCGACAACGAGGATCGCAGGCTCCCCGCTGCCCTTCAAGCCGGCACCCTCTGGAGGCTGCGTGGTCTCATGGCGGCCCTCCCGCGGCCGTTCGCTCCTTTCCTTGCTTTAGACCACACAAGCGATGCCATCGTCAATCGTCGGGGAAATCAGTACACTTCGCGTCTTGCTCGTCCGGTGACCGCATTGCGCAGCGCACAACAACACCCCGATTCGAAACCTTCGCATACCTATGCTAAAACCCGGTACGAGGGGGTCGCGGTGTTGCGCCAGCAGGGGGTGAACTGAAGCAGCAATCGGGCGTGACAATCGCGCTCCCACGAGGGCGCGACCGCCTTGCAGGTCAAGGAGGAGCACATGTCGCGACGCAGATTTCTCGGGAAGTCCGCCGCCGTCCTTGCGACCGCCGGCGCCGCGGCCGTGCACGCACCCTACGTCATCGCCCAGCCGAAAGTCCGTTGGCGCATGCCGACGACCTGGCCGGCATCGCTGGACGTTCCCCAGGGCGCGGCACAGCGCTTCGCGCGCCTGGTCGAGGAGATGAGCTCGGGTCGGCTGACCATCGAGGTGGCGCCCGCAGGCCAGATCATGCCCGCGCTCGGGGTCTTCGACGCCTGCGCCCAGGGTACCGTGGAATCGTTCATGGGCGCGTCGTACTACTGGGAGAAGAAGGAGCCGGCGACCCAATGGTTCTGCACGGTGCCGTTCGGCATGAACCCGCAGGGCATGCAAGCGTGGTACTTCGAGGGCGAGGGCCTCAAGCTCTGGGAAGAAACCTACGCCGCCTTCGGCCTCGTCCCGCGTCCCGCCGCCCCCATCGCCCCGCAAATGGCGGGCTGGTTCCGAAAGAAAATGAGCACCGTGGCCGACTTCAAGGGGCTCAAGATGCGCATTCCCGGCCTCGGCGGGCAGGTCGTCACCAGGCTGGGCGGCTCGGTGGTGCTGATGGCCGCCGGGGAGATATTCCCCGCGCTCGAACGCGGCGTGATCGACGCGTCCGAGTGGGTCGGACCGCATGACGACCTCAAGCTTGGGCTGCAGAAGACCGCGCGCTATTACTACTACCCCGGCTGGCACGAACCGGGCACGACACTCGAGTTCGGCTTCAACAAGCGCGCGTACGACGCGCTGCCAGTGGACCTGCGGCGCATCGTCGATCATGCCGCGGCGGCAACCTGGGCGTACACGATTCCCGAGTGGGAAGCCAAGAACGCGGCTGGGCTCGCGAAGCTGCGCTCCGAGTACAAGGCGCAGGTCGAGGTCCTCGCCTTGCCGGCGCCGATCTTGCGCGATTTGCGGAAAGTAAGCGCCGAGGTCGTGCGCCAGGAGTCCGAGAAATCGCCGATGGCGAAGCGGGTCTACGCGTCGTTCACCAAGTTCCAGGCCCAAGTCGGACCCTGGGGGCAGCTGTCGGAAGGCGCGTACCAGCGACTCCTTGTCGGCTGAGGACGCATCATGGGTGCTGGCTGCCTCGACTGTCGCGGGACACGCTTTTTCACCGCGGCCCTACTGGTTGCGTGGCTCGCTACCGCGGCCGCGCCGAGCCTTGCGCAGACGCAATCCCGCACCTACCGCATCGGTGTCTTGAACGAGGCGCTCGCCGCGAACCATCCGGCCGTGGCGGGGCTCAAGGCGGGTCTGCGCGAGCTTGGTCTCACCGAGGGCCGCGACGTCACGTTCGAGATCCGCTTCACGGAGGGCGACCGGGCCGCCACTCGCGAGGGCGCGCTCGCGTACGCGAAGGCAGGTGTGGACCTCATCTTCACCAGCAACGAGGAGCCGACACGGCAGGCGATGGCGGCCACGACCACGATTCCGATCGTGTTCACGCTGGTGGGCGATCCGGTCGCCGCGGGCATCGTGAAGAATCCCGCGGCACCGCAGGGCAATGTCACCGGCATCGCAAGCCTCTCCCCCGAGCTTTCGGCCAAGCGCCTCGAGCTCCTGCGCACGCTCGCCCCGGCGACGCGGCGGGTGTGGGCGATCTATGAGGCCGACGACCGGATCTCGGCTGCCGCGGTGGCCAACGCCACCGCGGTGGCCGCGCAGCTCAACCTGCAGGTCCTGGCGCGGCCGGTCGAGACGCGGGAGGAACTGGCGCGGGCGCTCAAGCAGATTCGCCCCGGCGACGCAGTCCTCGCGCCGGACCGCGGCCGCTTCGACATTCCGGGCGCGCTGCTCGACCTGTCGCTCGCGTCGCGCATTCCGGCGGTGTTCCCGGCGTCCTTCTACGTGGGGTACGGGGGTCTCGCCTCCTACGGGGCCGACTACTACGCCGAGGGCTTCCAGGCGGCGCGCCTGGTCGCGCGGATCCTGCGCGGCGCGCGGCCGCAGGAGCTCCCGGTCGAGGGCGCCGACAAGCTCGACGTCGCCGTGAATCTGAAAACGGCGGCGCAACTCGGTCTCACCGTTCCGCGCAAGATCCTGCTGCGTGCCGACACTTTGCGCCGATGAGCACGCAACGCTCGCACGGCAAGCTGTTCCGCAAGTACCTCCTCGTGTTGCTGCTGCTCGTGGGCGGGCTGCTGACGGTGGCGAGCGCCATCGAGCTGTACTTCTCGTACCAGGAGAGCCAGCGCGCGCTCGTGAAGGTGGAGCAGGAAAAGGCGTTCGCCGCAGCGGCGACGATCGAGCGCTTCATCCAGGAGATCGAGAACGGCGTCCGCAGCACGACGCGGGCGATCGCCGACGATCCTTCGGTCGCCGCGCCGCGCCAGCGCGACGGGGCGTACCGCGCCACGCTCGCGAGCGCGCTCGCCGAGCAGCGCGAGCTCGACTTCCTGCGCCTGCTGCGCAATGTTCCCGCGATCGCGGAGCTCCGTTACATCGACGTCGCCGGGAAGGAGCAGCTGCGCGTCTCGCGTCTTGCGCTCGACGCGGTCGGCAGCGGCGCGGACTTCGCCGAT
>JADLEZ010000167.1 GCA_020845855.1 Burkholderiales bacterium | reverse complement strand
CTGACTCCCGATACGTCGCTGATCCCGAGCTTCGGCTACGACGAGGACGCCGAGCTCGCCTCCGACAACGACCGGCGCCAGCAGGGGTTGCCGCCGCGGCCGCGCCTGCCCGACCTCGACGACCAGGCGCGGCATCGTCAAAGTGCCCTCACGCGCGACGCCGATTTCATCGCGTACAAGGCCACGGTGTGCACGTCCGCGGACCAGCTGCCGGTGACTTCGGGATACGTCGAGCGCGACTGGACCGAGAATGGGCGCCGGTGCATCGCGTACCGGATGGACACACCGATGGCCGCGATCTATCCCTTCGTGTCCGCGCGCTACGCACAGCGCAACGACGTGTGGAAGGGCCCGTCCGGCGACGTCGCGATCGAGATCGACTATCAGCCGGGCCACGAGTTCAACCTCGAGCGGATGGTTTCCGGAGTCAAGGATTCGCTCGACTATTTCAACAAGAGCTTCGGGCCGTACCAGCACCGGATCGTGCGCATCATCGAGTTCCCGCGCTTTTCGCGCAGCGGCGGCTTTGCCGAATCGTTTCCCAACACCGTTCCGTTCAACGAGGCGATCGGCTTCACGGCGAGGGTCGACGACGACGACCCGAAGGACATCGACTACCCGTACTTCGTCACCGCCCACGAGGTAGCGCACCAGTGGTGGGCGCACCAGGAGGTGCCGGCGAAGGTGCAGGGTGCCGAGTTCATCACCGAGAGCCTGGCCGAGTACTCCGCACTCATGGTGCTCAAGCGGAAGTACGGCGACGCCAGGATGCGGCGGTTCTTGAAGTACGAGCTCGACCGCTACCTCGCCGGACGCGGCACCGAGCAGAAGGGCGAGCAGCCGCTGCTGCGCGCCGATGGTGCCGCGTACGTGCACTACCAGAAGGGCGCGCACACGCTGTACGCGCTGCAGGACGCGATCGGCGAGCCGGCGATGAACGATGCGCTGTCGGCTTTCCTGCGCCGCTGGCGCTTCCAGGGGCCGCCGTACGCCACGTCGCGCGATCTCATCGCCGAGCTGCGGCGGGTGACGCCGGCCGAGCACCAGGGGCTGATCGAGGACCTGTTCGAGACGATCACGCTGTACGATCTGCGTGCCACCGCGGCCACGGCCGCGAGGCGGCCGGACGGCAAGTTCGAGGTCGAGCTCACGGTGAGCGCCCGCAAGACGCGCGCCGACGGCGCCGGCAACGAGACGCCGGCACCGCTGGATGCGCTGCTGGACATCGGCGTACAGGATGGGAAGGGCGAGTTCCTCGCGCTGGTGAAGCGGCGCGTGAAAGCGGGCGACAATCGCGTCACTCTCGTGGTGGACGGCGAGCCCGCCAAGGCGGGCATCGATCCGTTGCTCAAGCTGATCGACCGCGACGCGAGCGACAACGTCGTCGCGGTGGAGCGCAAATAGCCGAATGGACCCCGGCATGAAAGCCATTCACCTTGCCACGCTCGCCGGCGCGTTCGCCGCGGCCGCCGCGCAAACGCCGGGCCGGCGCAGCAGCGCGGCGCTGCAGCTCGGGCACACGCTCGAGTTCTTCGACGACCATCTGAAGCAGAAGACAGGCGGTTGAAGGCGGCGGCGCGGCCGGCACGATGCGCGACCGGCAACCTGTGCTACTTTCGTCGCATGCCTGTCCGTCCTCCGCGCGGCTTTTCGATGATGGAGATCCTGGTCGCCATCGCGATCGTGGCGGTGCTGGCGACTCTCGCGGTGCCCGGTCTGACCCTCAGCTACGCGCGCAACCAGATCCTGGACTCGGCGCCGCTCATCGACGTTGCCAAGAAGCAGGTAGCCGCGCACTGGGCAGCGTCTGGCGACTTGCCCACGAACAACGCGGAGGCCGGGCTGCCCCCGCCCGACAAGATGGTGAACAACTACGTGAAATCGGTGACCATAACCGACGGCGTCATCGACATCCTGTTCGGTCACGCCGCGAACGCGGCCATCGCGGACAAGGTGCTCACGTTCCGGCCCGCGGTGGTCGAGGATGCGCCGATCGTGCCGGTGGCGTGGGTGTGCGGCGCGGGGCCGGTGCCGCCGAAGATGACCGTGCGCGGTCAGGACCGGACGAGCGCGCCGATGAACGCGCTGCCGGTGAATTGCCGCTGATTCGACGCGAAAGCGGATCCCTCGCTGCGCTCGGGATGACACCGGATTGGGGATACGGTCGCGAAATTCAACAAACGGCTAGCGGCGGATGAGGTCGCCGCGCGAGGCCGGCACCGACGGTGGACGGGGTTTGCGCAGCGGCGGCCGGTCGCGGTCACCGCGGCGATCGGCCACGGGCGGTCCGTAGAAACCCCATCCGGGGGCGTAGTACACGTCGTTGCCGTAGTACCCCGGCGGCGGTCCCGCATAGTACGCGGGCGGCGCGTAGTCACGCGCGACCGGCATCCGGTTGCCCTCGGCGATGCGCTGCGCGATCGCGCGCGACACGGCTTCGCGCTCGCGCGCGAGCTCGGCGACCGCGGCGTGGTCCACGGCGCCCAACTCGATCTCGAGCTGCTCCCCACGGCACGGCTGGTCGGTGTAGACGACGTTGAGCTTCGCGTCGAAGCACTTGTACACGGTGGCCACGGCGGCGGGTGCGGGACTCGCCGCGAGGCAGAGGACTGCGAGGACGAGCAACGGGAGGGGCTGGATGCGCGGCATGGCGGTGACCTCCGACGGCATGAGGCAAAGTCCACTATACGCCGGGTTCGCGCCGGCCGCGATCCG
>JADLEZ010000166.1 GCA_020845855.1 Burkholderiales bacterium | reverse complement strand
ATCCCTGCTGCGCTGCGTTGCCGGGTTTCGTAGCCTACGAAACCACGCCTTGCCGCACTCTTTCGCATCGTTTCCGGCGTCTCGGGCCGGGTTTGCCGCGTTTCTTCCCGTTTGCTCCGGGGCGCGCTTCTTGCTTCGGTTGAGCGGTCCCACGCGTGCGCATTCCAACGGCATAATTAGCAATTCGGCGGTGAGCCTCCCTGCATGAAGGCAACGCTCTACGAAGCGCTCGGCATCCTCCCCACGACCTCCGATGAGGACGTGCGTGCCGCCTTGCGCCGCCTGATCCGCAAGTACTACGCCAAGACGCGCGACGGACAGGGCAACGTCGAGGAAGCGCTGCGCTTCATCAATCACGCGAGCCGCATCCTGTCCGATCCCGAGCGGCGTACGCGCTACGACGAGGAGCTCGCGCTGTCGGCCGGCACCACCGAGCAGCGCATCGCCCACGTCGTCAGCAATGCAGTGGCCGAGGCCGGCGAGCAGACCGACGTCGAAAAAATCGACGAGCCGCTGCACTTGAAGTCGCAGGAGGCGATGGACGAGGAGCTCGAGACCGGCCTCGACGCCGACGAGCCTCCCGTCGAGCACAATCCCCACCATCCGGGGCTGACCGAGCGCGTCGCGTCGTTCGGCCGGTCGCCGATCGTCACCATCGCGCTGTGCGCGTTCTTCGGCGCGTTCATCGCCGCCGCGATCGTGTTCGTGACCCCCGCCGACACCATCCTGGTGGCGAAGCAGGTGCTGGTCTGGCTCACCATCACGCTGCTCGGGCTCACGCTGATCTACGGCGCGGTGCACGGCATCGCGTACCTCAAGCGTCGCCGCGGCTCGCCGCAGGGCGGCCTCGTGCCGCAGACCGACCTCGCGATCCTCAACTGGCGGCGCGAGAAAAGCGTGTTCCTCGGCACCAACCAGCCGCAGGAAGATGCGAGCTGGATCTTCCAGCTGCGCATGGCCGAGCTGGAGCGGGCGAAGTCGGGCCGCACCAGCGAGCCGCGGTCGTGGCAGCGCCTCGCCGCGCGCATCTTCGACTACGCGATCTGGGGGCTCGTGCTCGCGCTGCTCCTGTCCGAGCTGCGTGGCTACGGCGTGGTTCCGTCCGATCTTGCGTCGTGGATCGGGCATCCGCTGGTGGCGCCGGTGCTCATCACGGGCAGCTGGGTCCCGGTGGAGGCGCTGCTCATCGCATCGATCGGCACCACGCCCGGCAAGTGGCTGTTCGGCGTGTTCCTGCAGTTCTCCATTTCCGATGCGTACGCGCGGCGCGACACGCGCGCGCAGCTCGAGCGCGCGCTGCGCAGGTCGTTTCGCGTGTGGTGGGAGGGTGTCGGCTGCGGATTCCCGTTGCTGGCGCCCGTGTTGATCGCGGTCGCGTACGAGAAGCTCGCGCAGAACCAGGAAACCGACTGGGACTTCGCGCAGGACGTGCTCGTCACGCACGGTCCCCCGGGCGTGCTCAATACCGTGACCGGCGTGTGCGGCCTTGCGGCCATGCTGTGGTTGTACGGTGTCGCATGGCATCAGCCGATGGCCGAGTCGATCGCGTGGGCGCGCACCACCATCGCGGAAGCGATTCCGTCCGCGAACACGCTGACCGGCGGCTTCGCGGGCGGCGGCGGCCGCATTTCCGGATTGGCGCCGGCGTCCACGCCGCCGCCGGCGATCGCGCCCGCGCCGATCAGCACGCCACCGCCGGCTCCGGCTCCCGCGGCCCCCGCGTCGGTGCCGATCAGCGCCCCGCCGTCGCTCGCCCCGCCGCCGGCCTCCGCCGTCCGGCCGCCGGACGATGCGCCGATCGACCCCGACCTTGCGACCACGTTCGCCGAGCGCAGGGCGAAGATCGCGATCGTGAGCGCGGAAGGGCCGCGCATGCTGCGCGCGGGCAATTGGCGGCGCGCCGCCGAGCTGTGCAAGGCATGGACGGAGCTCGAGCTCGCCAGCGCCGAGTCTTATCGCTGCCTGGGCACCGCCCTGCAGGCGCAGGGTTATCACCAGGACGCGATCGTCGCGTTCCGCAAGGCGAAGCAGTACGATCCGAACGACCGACAGCTCGACGCGGCGATCGACCGCTCGCAAAAAGGAATCGTCGCCGAGTTCCTCAATCGGTATAGACGCTGACAAAAGACGAAGCGCGCCGATCGCCGCCGCTACGCGGCTGGCTCGGTAGCGCGCGCGTGCGGCTGCCGGTGGCGCTTACGGATGTCTCCACTTGCGGATCCGCTCGAAGAGCGCCGTGGTCGAGCGGTCGAACGCGAACGGGATCGCCTCGAACCTTCCGCCCGCCGCGATCACTTCCTTGGCCCCCGCGGTCGTGCGCGCGTCGTAGTCGCCGCCCTTGGCCAGCACGTCCGGCATCGCTGCCACGATCAGGCCGCGCGGCGTGTCCTCGTCGAACGGCACCACGAGGTCGACGCACCAAAGGCCCGCGAGCACCGCCATCCGGTCGTCGAGCGGGTTGAGAGGACGGTCCTCTCCCTTGCCCAAGCGCTTGACGGACGCGTCGGAATTGACCGCGACCGCGAGGCTCGCGCCGAGCGCGCGCGCGGCTTCGAGGTACGCGACGTGGCCGCGGTGCAGGAGGTCGAACACGCCGTTGGTCATCACGAGCGGGCGCGGCAGGCGCGCGAGCCGCGCCAGCGCGTCGTCGCGCGTCGCGATCTTGGCGCCGGAGGCGAGCACCTTAGGCCGTGTACTCGAAGACCTTGACCACCTTGACGACACCGTCGGTGGTGGCCGCGACTTCGCCGGCGGCAGCGCCCTCGGCCTTGCTCACGATGCCCATGAGGTACACGACACCGCGCTCGGTGACCACCTTCACCGCGTTGGGCGGAAACTTGTTGGCCTCGATCATGCGCGCCTTCACCTTCGACGTGATGTAGGTGTCGTTGCTGCGCTGGGAAAGTTCGGTGGGCGGCCCGACCACGAGCTCGGTGTGCACGATGCGCACCTTGGGCGTGGTCTTGGCGATGTTGCCGACACTCGCCCACGCGCCCTGGTCGGGGACTTCGCCGGTCAGCAGCACGACGCCGTTGTAGCTCGTGACGTTGAGGTGGATGCGCTCGCCGTACAGCGTGTTCGCCTGTTCGGAAACCTTCAACTCGATCGCCTGGTCGTCCACCTGGGTGCCGGTGGTGCGGCGGTCGGTGGCGACCAGCGCGGCGCCGCCGGCGCCGGCGGCCACCACCGCCACGCACGCGGTGAGCGAGGGTAGCAGCGCGAGCGCCAGCAAGGCGAGGAGGAGGTTCTTCACTCCTCGGCTCCTTGGGTTTGCGCAGGCATCCGAAGGAGCGGCGTGTCGCCTCGCCTCAATCGCTCGCGGACGCGGCCTTCGGCCCGCACACGTGCCTCCTTGGACCGCCGATCATGAGCGCAGCTACTGCGTGTCGGCCCGTCTCGGTCGCTCGGCGACGCGCCCTTCGGGCCTTCGCTCGCTTCGCTCGCGCGCCTCGCTTCCTCGCTCAATCCTCGGCTCCTTGGGTTTGCGTAGGCACTCGAAGGAGCGGCGTGTCGCCTCGCCTCAATCGCTCGCGGACGCGCGCTGCGCGCCTGGCCTTCGGCCCGCTCGCTCATTCGTCACCCAGCAGGGTTGCGTCGATGGCGTCGCACAGGCAGTGGATCATGAGCAGGTGGACCTCCTGGATGCGGGCCGTGCGCGAATGCGGCACGCACAAGTGGACGTCCTCGGGCGCCAGAAGTTCACCGATGCGGCCGCCGCCCTTGCCGGTGAGTGCCACCACCCGCATCTCGCGGGCGTGCGCGGCCTCGATGGCGGCGATCACGTTGCCGGAGTTGCCCGAGGTCGAGATCGCGAGCAGGACGTCGCCCTTGGCGCCGAGCCCGCGCACCTGCTTCGCGAACACCGCCTCGAACGAGTAGTCGTTGGCGACTGCGGTGAGCAGCGAGGTGTCGGTGGTCAGCGCGATCGCCGGCAGCTCGGGCCGCTCGCGCTCGAAGCGGCCGACCAGCTCGGCGGCGAAGTGCTGCGCATCCGCCGCGGAGCCGCCGTTGCCGCACGCGAGGATCTTGCCGTCGGCGAGCAGGCACTCGATCAACAGACGCGCGGCGCGCGCGATATCCGGCGCCAGCACGTCGGCAGCCTCGACCTTGAGCCGCGCGCTGTCGGCGAAGTGCTCGCGAATGCGTTTGACGTCGTCGCTCATGGTCGTGGATTCTAGCAGGCGATCACGTCGCGCTCCCACTCGACGCGCGCGGGATCGAGCCCGTCGAGCAGCACCGCGTCGAAGCGGCATGGCGGCTCGCGGCCGAGGCGCGCCAGGTACGCAAGCGACGCTTTGCGCAGCCGCTGCTGCTTGTCCGGGGTGAGGCTTGCCGCGGCGCCGCCGAACTCGCGGCGCGTGCGCAGGCGCACCTCGACGAACACGAGCGTGTCGCCGTCGCGCGCGATGACGTCGATCTCGCCGTGGCGCGTGCGGAAGTTGCGCGCGACGATGGCGAGGCCCTGGCGGGCGAGGTAGTCGGCGGCGATCGCTTCCGCGCGCGCGCCGGGCGGCGTCTCAGCGCGGGCCATCGAGCGGCTGGAGCTGGCCCTCGCGGAACACGCCGAAGCGCCCTTCGCGCAGGAACTGGCGGCCTTCCAGGGTGACCTGGCCCGTCGCGCCTTCGAGCGAGAAGCGCTCGGGCGCGCCCTCGCGGAACGAAAGCGCGATGCGCAGCGCGTCCAAGCCCAACGCGTACAGCCGGGTGAGCGGGGCGCTGGCGAACTCGCGCTTGGGCAGGCCCGCGAACTGCGGCGCGTTGGGCGTGATGATCCACGGAATCTCGGTGACGATGAGCCCGTCCAGGTCGCGGGGAGTCGACGTCGTATCGCGCTCGAACACGAGTGCGCTCGCGTAGGCCGGGATGACGCCCAGGTACGGCTTGACCAGCGACGCGTGCACCCCGTCCATCGCGAGCAGCGCCGCAGCCGGCGGCTGGCGCAGGAGCTCGCGCCGCATCGCGGCCATCGCGTCCGGCTTGCCTTCGAAGCGGAACACGGAAGGCACGCTGCCGCCCACGGTCATCCATTCGGCGGTGAACGCGGTGGCGAACCGGCGCATGAGCGGGGTGTCGGTGGTTACGATGGCGGTCGCGGGAGCGGCGTTCGCGGACGCCGCGGCCGGCGATTCGCGGATGCGCCGCGCGATCTGCCGCGCGTCGCTGTCCACCGACAGCGCGAACGTGTACAGCGTCGGCGGCCCCGCCGCCTCGTCGAGCTGGTTGAGCGCGACGGTGAACGGCAGGTCGATGGCCATCGCGGCGACGGTCTTCAGGTCGTCGCGCAGCAGCGGGCCGACGATCACCTTGGCGCCGGCGCGCTGCGCGTCCTCGAACGCGGTAAGCACCCCGTCCACGCCGTGCGCAAACACTCGCGCGCGCAGGCGGGTGCCCGAGGCCGCGACGGCGTCGAGGAACCCCGTGCGCACGGCGTCGGCCGCGCGCGCATACGCGGGTGCATCGAGGGGAAGGACCAGCGCGATGTCGACCGTGGGCGCAGGCTTCTGTTCCGGCGGCGACGCTTCGCTTGCCGGCGCCGATTGCGCGGCGGACAATGCGGCGGCCGCCGCGAAAGCGAGGCCCGCAAACCAGCGGACGACCGTGACAGAGGAACCCATCGTGAGCAATGCGGACCCGGGCCCTCGCAGCGGGCAGGAATTCGGAACGGACGCGCGATCGCGCGCGGTGGCCGGCACATTATATGTGGTCGCCACTCCGCTCGGTAACTTGCGCGACGTGACGCTGCGCGCGCTCGACGTGCTCGCCACCGCCGACGTGGTGGCTGCCGAGGACACCCGGACCACGGCCACGCTGCTGCGCCACTACGGCATCGGCACGCCGGTCGTCTCGCTGCATGCCCATAACGAGGCGCGGCGCGCGGGTGACGTGGTGAGCCGGCTCGCGCAAGGCCAGAGTGTTGCGCTGGTGAGCGATGCGGGAACCCCTGCGGTCAGCGACCCCGGCGCGCGCGTCGTGGCCGCGGTGCGCGACGCGGGACACCTGGTGGTGCCGTTGCCCGGCCCTTCGGCGGTTACCGCCGCCGTGTCGGCGGCGGGCCTTGCCGCATCGATGTTCCTGTTCGCGGGATTTCCGCCGCCGCAGGCGAAGGCGCGGTCCGCGTGGCTCGCGGCACTCGCGCCGCTGCCGGCGGCGATCGTGATCTACGAAGCGCCGCATCGCGTGCGCGCCACCGTCGTCGAGCTGCTCGCGCAGTTCGGCCCGGCCCGCACGCTCACCGTCGCACGCGAGCTCACCAAGGTGTTCGAGGCGATCGCGCGCATGCCGCTCGCCGACGCGCCATCGTGGCTCGCACAGGATCCCAACCGCGAGCGCGGCGAGTTCGTGCTGGTCGTGGATGCGCCTCCCGCGTCTGCGCCGGCCGCGCTACTCGACCAGGAGGCCGAGCGCTGGCTCGCGGCGCTCTGCGCGGAGCTGCCGCCGGCGCGCGCGGCGCGCGTGGTGTCCGCGATGACCGGCGTGGCGCGCGACGTGGTCTACGGGCGCGCGCTCACGCT
>JADLEZ010000165.1 GCA_020845855.1 Burkholderiales bacterium | reverse complement strand
GCGAACATCCCGCAGGCGAGCCGGTAGACCGGTTCCTTGTGGGCGGCGGTGACCTTCTTGCGCGGGCGCGTGCGGGCGAACTCGAAGGCCTCGCGCGCCACCCGGTTGGAGCCCTTGCGGGTGATGACGCGCGAGGCGATCGTGATGTCGTCGTTGGGGCGGAACTCGGCCGCGCCGGCGACCACGGTCTCCGAATAGAGCATGCCCTCGGTGAGCTCGCGGAAGAAGGCGATGTCGACGTTCTTGTGCACCGACGGCAGGGTCGGATGCGAGCGCGAGGGGCGCAGCGCCGCGAACAGCTCGAACTTCTTGCGCACCGGCGGCATCACCCAGGTGGCGTCGCCGCGCGGATAGGCGGCGTGCCCGATCGGCCCCATGATCCAGCCGTGCATCCCGCGCAGGCCCTGCTCGGTGACGGCGGGCAGCGTGTTGCCGTGCTGCTCGTGGCCGGCCTTGCCGATCGGGAACGGATGCCAGGCGATCTCGAGCCCGGTGCGGGCGGCGGCCGCCTTCATCACCTTCACGCATTCGGGCACGACCTCGAGCCCGATGTCGTCGCCCAGCAGAATGCCGACTTTAAGCATGCGAATAATCCCCCGTTGGCCTCCCGCTTGGGGAGGCGCTGCCCGAATGTCGTTGTGCGCGCCGGTGTTGCGCGCCGTCGGCCTCCTGCCTAGCGTGCCGCGCGCCCGCCGCCAACTGGGCAGCGTCCCACATGCGCCAACGCAGCCATGCGGCCGGGAACGAGACGAGGAGCGCGCCTACAGCGACTCTTCCGCGACGCCGGGCGCGACCACGATTTCCGCGGGCAGCCCGTTGAACTCCGGCGCGTCGTCCTCGGCCGGGTCCGCATCGGGCAGACCGAGCAGCTTCTGGGCGCGGCCGTCCTCCGGCAGCAGCTCGACCGTGCGCAGGGTGCGGTCCATTGCCCGCGCGCGCCGGCCGAGGTTCTCCACCGTGTTAGAGGCGGTCTGCAATTGCCGGCTCACCTTGCCGACGACGTCGTTGTAGCGCGCGAACTCGGTGCGCACGGCGCTGAGCACCTTCCACACCTCGCCCGAGCGCTGGGCGAGCGCGCGCGAGCGGAAGTTCATGCGGAAGGAGTTGAGCACGCCGGCGAGGTTCATCGGCCCCGCCACCAGCACGTTGCATTCGCGGTAGAGCTGGTGGATCAGGTCCGGCTCGCGCGCGACTTCCGAATAGAGCCCTTCGGTCGGCAGGAACAGGATGGCGTGGTCCTGCGTGCGCGGCGGGTCGATGTACTTGTCGCGAATGTCGCGCGCGCAGGCGCGGATGCGCGCGTGCAGCTGGCCGCGGAAATGCGCGACCAGCTTGACGTCGCCGCCCTCGCCCGCTTCCAAGAGCCGCTCGTAGTCCTCGCGCGGAAACTTCGCGTCGATGGCGAGCAGCGTCTCCTCGCCGTCGTCGCCGATCGGGCAGCGGATGGCGAATTCGACCCGCTCGCCGCTGTTCTGCTTGATCTGCACGTTGCGCATGAACTGATCGGGCGTGAGGAAGTCCTCGATCAGGCGCTCGAGCTGCACCTCGCCGAAGGTGCCGCGCACCTTCACATTGGTGAGCACGTTGCGCAGGTCGCCGACATTGGCGGCGAGCGTCTTCATCTCGCCGAGCCCTTCGTAGACACGGGTGAGCTGCTCCACCACCCGGTTGAAGCTCTCGCCGAGCCGCGCTTCCAGAGTGGTCTGCAGCTTCTCGTCCACCGTGCGGCGCATCTCGTCGAGCTTCGCGCTGTTCTCCTGCCGGATGGCGTCGAGCCGCCCTTCCACCGTCAGGCGCAGCTGCTCGGCCGCCTGCTGGTGCGTCTGCGCTAGCGCCTTGAGCTGCGCCCGCGTCTCGTCGAGCCGCTCGCGCTGCTGCTCGCTGTCCTGCCGCAGGATGTCGCCGACGCTTCCCCGCATGCGCAGGAAGCTCGCCTCAAGCTCCTCGCGCAGCGAGCGCGCGGCCTCGCCCTGCGCCGCCACCGTGGCGTCGAGCCGCTGCTCGATGATGTTGCGCAGGGTCTCGCGGTCGGCCACTCCGCTCGTGCCCATCTGGGCGATGTCGGCATTGAGCTTCTGCCCGATGCCGTCGATGCGGATCGCGGTCGTGTTATTGGCGGCCTCCAGCCGCGCGCCGAAGGCATCAACGCGCTGGACCAGCGAATCCGAAAGCTGCACCACGGTGCGCACCGCGTATTCGTGGTTCTGCATCAGGGTGGCGCCAAGCTCCTGGCGCAGATAGCGCGAGCCGATGTCCGCCGCTGCCCTGATCGCGTCTCCCTCCAGCCGCAGCAGGGCGGCCGCCTCCTGCCGGCTGAGCGCCGCCGTCTCGGCGCTGCGCCGGGCCGAGAGGTACGCCAGGATCGCGAACCCGGCCGCCGCCAGCGCCGCGGCGAAAATGCCGATCTGCAGGTTTTCGATCACGAATCACCCGTTTGTGCACGTTATGTTCTAGCGAGTGTCGGCGCCATCCCGCAAGCGCGGTCGACCCGCGCCCCGGTGGCGCTCAAGCGAGGGCTGGGGAAAAGCCAGACCCCGCTCAGCCCAGGTTGAGCTCCTTGAAGAAGTCGTTGCCCTTGTCGTCGACCACGATGAAGGCGGGGAAATCCTGCACCTCGATGCGCCAGATCGCCTCCATGCCGAGCTCGGGATACTCGATCACCTCCACCTTGGTGATGCAGTGCTCGGCGAGGTTGGCGGCCGAGCCGCCGATGGAGCCGAGGTAGAAGCCGCCGTATTTCTTGCAGGCCTCCCGCACCGCCGGCGAGCGGTTGCCCTTGGCCAGCATCACCAGCGAGCCGCCCGCCGCCTGGAACTGGTCGACGAAGGAATCCATGCGGCCGGCGGTGGTCGGCCCGAAGGCGCCGGAGGCGTAGCCCTCG
>JADLEZ010000164.1 GCA_020845855.1 Burkholderiales bacterium | reverse complement strand
GGCGCTTGTCGAGCGGTCGAATCTTGGCCAGACGCTCTTGATCCTGGGCGATCTGCCACAGGTCGCGTGCCGCCTGCATGCGCAGCCAGATTTCCGGCGTGCCACGGAGCAGCTTGGCGACGCGCGCGGCCATCTCCGGAGTCATCGACCGCTTGCCGTGGAGGAGCTCCGAGACGCTGAGTCGGGAGACGCCGAGCCGCCGCGCGAACTCGGTCTGCGTCATCTTGATCGCCGGCAGGACATCCTCGCGGAGGACCTCGCCGGGGTGCGTCGGAACCCGCTGCGGGTCGCGAAGGGTAGGCATCAGTGAAAAGTCCTCCAAGTCGACGTTGGTCGCATCCTCACCCGCGAACTCGAACGTGATTCGCAGGTTACCGGTCACGGCGATCGCGTACGTTCCGGTGCGCTTGCCCTTGAGCTGGCGGAAACGATAGCCGGGAATGCATAGCATGTCAGTTTTTCCACCGGCCGATGACCGTCCCACGACGCATGAAACGGCCGCTGCCCCTCACCCCGTCCCTCTCCCCGCATGCGGGGAGAGGGTGCCCGACAGGGCGGGTGAGGGGTGTCACCCGTGGCACCTGTTCCATCTTAGAGTCTACGGGCATGCTTTCGGCGGAAACGCGGCCGTTGGGGCCTAGGCAGCGCGGCGCCCCGGGCGACTACTTCCCTGTCCCCGCAGCGTTGGCCGCAGGTCGCGTTGCCGCAGGGGTCCGCGATCTCGCTGCGTTTTTGCGCGGCGCCGCGCCCGCCGCCGCCATCGGCTCGGCGTTGCCCGCGAGCGACGGGCCGTAACCATCGGTGAGCGTGCGCAGGAACGCGACGATCGCGTCGATCTCGGCATCATCGAGCCGCGGCGCCTCTCCGGGTTGGCGGTCGTACGGCGCCTCGGTCCGGTTCACGTTGGCGGCGAACTCGGCGGGGAGGTCGTTGAATGGAACTCCCCCGGGATACCAGCGCGCCGGATCGGTGTCGCGGGTGGCATAGAACGCGACCGTCTCGCGCAGGTCGTTGAAGAAGCCGTTGTGCATGAGCGCCTGCCGGCGCTCGACGTTGCGCAGCGTGGGTACCTTGAACGCGCCGCAAAGCGCCGGGTCGCCATCCGGTGCCGCGCGCTTCGGGCCGCACAGCCCGAGGTCGAAGAACGCGGGGTCGTTGTTGGCGGGGATTCGCCAGTTGCGCGGCACGCCCAGGTTGTCGTAGGTGAAGTCCGTGAACAGCGAAGCCGCCGGGTTGCGCGACGCCGGGTCCGCGATGTGGCACGCGGCACAGTTTCCCTTCCCGGCGTCCATGAACAGTTCGAGCCCGCGCTGCTCCTGCGCGGTGAAGGCGGCGCTGGCCGCCGCCACGTGGTCGAACTTCGACGAAAACGGCGCGAAGCGTTCCGTCCGCTCGAACGCCGCGAGCGATCCCTTGATCGCCTCCATAGCCGCCGCCGTGTCCTCGAAAATGCGCTCGCCCCACTCCTGGCGGAACAGTTCCGCGTATTCCGCTGCCGCCACGCGGCCCACCAGCACGGCCGGCGAGGCGACGTTCATCTCGTCCGGCGCGAAAAACGGCTGCCCGGCCTGATCTTCGAGCGAGCCCGCGCGGCCGTCGAGGAACTGGCCGCCGACCGGGATCGAGCCCTCTCCCTCGTCGACCATGGAAAAGGCCGGCGCGAAGCGGGCATACATCGCCGTCGGCGTATTGCGCAGTCCGAGCGAAAGCCCGTCCGCGCCCAGCGCCACGCCCGCGGCCGACCCGTTGTTTCCCGAGAACGCGCGCGCCGCGTCGTGGCAACTGGCACAGCTTTGTCCCGGCGGCGTCGACAGCGCCGTGTCGAAAAAGAGGCGCTTGCCCAGGAGTTCGCGGCGGGACAGGGCGGCCTCGTCCGGATCGCCGCCGCCTCCCCCGCATCCGGCAAGGGCGGCGGCGGCCAGGCCCACGCCAAGAAGACATGCGCGGCGCAGCAGATGCTGCGTGTGCGCGAGGAGGGTCTTGCTCGCTGGGGAATCGGGCATGATGTATAGAAACACGAATGAGAAGGATTCGTAGTATCTAGTGACCATCGACCTCGCGCAAGCCCCCTTTCGTGTCATCCCGAGCGAAGCGAGGGATCCGTAGTCCGTACAAGCAGATCCCTCGGCGCATGCGCCTCGGGATGACAAAGGACGGATGGCGTAGGGATCGTCTCCCGGTCGCCCGACCGGCTTTCAGCCGCGCAGACTCCTAAACGCGCCCAGGAGTCGCCGAGCGAGCACCGACTGCATATCGCGGCGGCCATCGACGATCAGGACGATGATCACGCGCGTTCCCACCACGCGGTAGATCACGCGATACGGCTTGAACGATGTCTGGCGGTACTCCCTGATGCCCAGCGCCAGGAGCTCCTTCGGGTAACCGCCGCGCTCGGGGAACCGGGTCAGGCTGTCCGCGACTTTGAGCAGCCGGTCGAGCACGCGATCGGCATGGGCAACGCTATCGAACTCGGCGATGTAGTCGTGGATGGATTCGAGGTCGAGCTCTGCGCCGTGGGTGAGCAGAACCTCGTAACGGATCGCCCGGCCTGGCATCAGGCCTGTCGGTCGGCGTTCGCCCGCCTGCCCCGCAGCCGCGCCGCGACATCGGCCACCGGCGTCACCCGGCCGGCCTCGATGTCCTGCTGGCCGAGCGCCAGGATCTTGAGCAGGGCGAGGGTCTGCTGCGTTTCCTCGAAGGATGCGACGTCCTGCAGCACGGCTTTGGCCTCACCGTTCTGCGTGATGACCAGGGGTTCGCGCTGCTCGGCCAGGCGCGCAAGCACTTCCGCGGCGTTGGCCTTGAGGTAGCTGATCGGCTTGACTTGCGAGGAGTAGCGCATGGATGATCCGTCCTGACGATCGGACCGAATGTAGTCCTTTTTCGGTCCCGCGGCAAGCGCGCAAGCGTCGGTGGACCGCTTCGACTGCGTCGGTCAGTCGAACGTGCGCCGGTAGTACAAGCCGAAGCTGCTCACGACACCCGCCTCCGCGCGCAGCGTGAGCGTGCGCGTCAGCGCGTACTCGATGCGCAAGGCGTTGGACGCTACCGTCAGCCCTTGCTCGTACACGAGCGAGAGCCGGTCGGAGATGCGCTTGCCGAACGCCACCACCTGCCCGGAGGTGCCGCCGGTCACGGTGTTTCCCGTGTCGCGCACCGAAATGTCGTCGAGCCCGAGCGTGTTGGCGATGCGCGTGGTGACGGGTCGCTCGCCGCGCCCGGCGAGCAGCGACGCCGAGGCGGCGCCCAGCAGCGCGAAATCGTTGCGCGATGCCCGGTCGAGGCCCTGCCCGGTCAAAAGCCACGACAGCTTCTCGTTGTCGGGCACCGGCGGATTGGACACGAGCCGCACGCGCGGCACCCGCACCGTGCCCGAAAGCTCGATCCCCGCCTCGACCGCGAGGTTCTTGCGCAGGGCGACGACGT
>JADLEZ010000163.1 GCA_020845855.1 Burkholderiales bacterium | reverse complement strand
ATCGCCGACACGAGCGTGGCACCGTCCACCGGCTTGCCAAGGTAGGCGACGGCCCCCAATCTCAGCGCCCGCCCTCGCGCGTCGGGCGTGTCATCGCCCGTGATGACGACGACCGGCGTGGTGCTCCCACGCCGGGCGAGGTCGGCCTGCACGTCGAATCCGCTCTTGTTCGGCATGTGCAGATCGAGCACGATGCAATCCGGACGATGTTGTGCGACTGCGCTCATGAAGTCGGCCCCACAGGAATAGGTGTCCACGGCGAAGCCCGCGGAAGTCAGCAGTCGCCGCACCCCCCGAAGAACGAAAGGATCGTCGTCCACGACTGCGACGCGCGCCGAGTTGACCATTTGCGCGCAGCGTAGGCCGCGCGGAGGGTGCGGGAAATTGGACCTTGGGCCAACGCCGGGGAGCCCGGCGTCGCGCGCGAGGCGGTAAGGAACTAGTCGATACCGCCGGCGTCGAGTCCCGAGCGCTCCATCATGCGCGCGAGCGCGACGAGGCTGCGCACTTGCATCTTGTGCATGATGCGGGCGCGATGCACTTTGATCGTTTTCTCGACAGTGCCGAGATCGGCTGCGATCTGCTTGTTGAGCCTGCCGCGCATGAGGTGCGGCAGGACCTCGCGCTCGCGCGGGGTCAGCGCGGCGAGCCGGCGCTCGATCTCGGCGGTTTCCTCGTTCGCCTTCTTCAGGACCCGGCCTCGCTCGATCGCGCGACGAACCGTTTCGAGCAGCTGCTCATCGCCCACCGGCTTCGTCAGAAAATCCACTGCACCGCGCTTCATCGCCTGCACGCTCGCCGGCACGTTGCCGTGCCCGGTCAGGAACACGATCGGCAGCGCACTGCCGCGATCCGCGAGCGTCTGCTGCATCGCGAGGCCGTCGATGCCGGGCATCGCAAGGTCGAGGATCACGCACCCGGCCACCGTCGAGTCGTGACAGTCGAGGAACTCCTGCGCCGAGCCAAACGTGAGCGCATCGAGTCCGGCCGAGCGCAGGAGGCGCAGCACGCCCCTGCGGACGGACACGTCGTCGTCGACCACGAAGACCGTGCAGCGGGGGTCCGTGCTCATGCCCGTTCGCCGGCGTGCCGCCACGGCTGGGTCGCCGGTCGATCCGCGCCAGCGGGCGACGTCACGTCCGCGTCCGCCGCCACCACCGGCAGCAGGAACCTGAACGTCGCACCTCCTCCCTCTTGGTTCTCGGCCCACAACCGCCCGCCGTGCGCTGCGACGATGGTGCGGCAGACCGACAAGCCGAGGCCGGTGCCGTGCTCCTTCGTCGACACGAACGGCTCGAAGATCCGCTCGAGGTTACCCTGCGGGATACCCGGCCCGCTGTCGGTCACCGTGAACTCGACCGCGCCGTCGCGGGCCCGCGCGCCGAGGATAATTTCCCGCGCCTCGCTGCCATGGATCGCGTCGCAGGCGTTCATGATGAGGTTGAGGAGCACCTGCTGAAGCTGGATGCGATCGCCAAGCACCGGTGCGAGACCTGTCGCGATGTCTGTGTGCAGCACGATGTCCCGGTTCAGGAGGTCGTTCCGGGTCACGCGCATCACGTCGTCCACGACGTCGCGAACGTCGAGCAGGCTGCGCTGCACCTCGCCCTTCTTGAGCAGCGCGCGCAGGCGTCGGATGACTTCTCCCGCGCGCTTGTCGTCTTCCACGATGTCGGCCAGGATGTCCCGCACCTCGTCGAGGTCTGGCCGCTCGGCCGTCATGAAACGCAGCGCGGCTTGCGCGTTGCTGAGGATGCCCATCAACGGCTGGTTGATCTCGTGCGCCAGCGAGCCCGACAGCTCGCCCAGGGTCGCCACGCGCGCGAGATGGGCGAGTTCGTTGCGCTGCTCGATCGCCTCGCGCTCCAGCCGACGGCGTACCGTGATGTCGAGCGTGACACCGCGTATGAGGGCCGGCGCCCCCGCGCGCGCCTCGGCCTGCCCGCGTGCCGCCAGCCAGCGCACACCCCCGTGGCGCAGGACGACGCGGAATTCCTGCTCGAACTGCCCGAGTTCCTGCAGCGCGCGCTGGGTGGCATCCCGCAGCGCATCGCGGTCGCCGGCATGCACGCGCGCGAGCAGCGCTTCGCGGCTGAGGTGTGTTGTCGGCTCGACATCGAACAGCTCCCCGCCCTTGGGCGACATCCAGACTTCGTTGAGCTGCGGATCCCATGACCAGAACGCGAGCTCCGCAGCGCGTGCCGCGAGGTCGGTGCGGCGCTCGCTTTCCCGAAGCTCGGTCGACAGCCGGGCCACCTCGAGCACATCGCGCCCGAGCTCGTACCCCATCGCCACGACGACCACGAAAAAACATGCGGTGAGCGGTGTCGGCGCACGCAGCAGTCCCGCCGTGATGGCGAGCCCCAGCACGAGCGGGACCACCACGCAGAAGACGAGCGCACCACCCACCAGGAGCGCCCTCCGCCGGGCCGTCGCGCCGCCCCGGCGCCAGAGCGCGACCGTGGCATCCGCCACGAACGCGAGCAACAGGACGTTGCTTGCCTGTGGCACGAGCGCCCAGGGACTGAGCTCGCCGACCGGTGTGGTGACGGCCGCACCCCAGAATGTGGTGTGCACCACGTCGGCGATCCTCGTGTGCAACACCGAATCCCCGGTCGTGAAGTTGAGCAACAGCGTAAGCGCGCGCGTCCCGACCACGCCATACGCAATCCATGCCCGGCCCGCGTTGAAATACGTGCGGACGAATATCACGAACGAGACCACGACGAAAAACAGGGGGACCTGGGCCCAGCGGCTCGCAACGGCATACTCGGCCGCCGTGCGCGCCTCGATTGCGAGCACTTCCATCACGCTGAACAGCGGTACCGAGGCCGCCAAGGCAAAGAACCAGAAGTGCGCGCGGTCGGACCGGTTCTTGAGCCAGGCGAACAAATGGATGCCTGCGAGCGTGAGGCTCGCCGACGCCATCATCGTCCAGGCAAGTTCGATCCAGGTCATCTCACTCTCGCTCGGCAGGCGCGAGTCGTCGCTTGCAATATGATCGCACAGTCGCTTTGCGGCACGCCCCGGCGTGGCCACCGGGCGATGCGGGGCGTACGCGCCCCGCTATCGCCACTTTCGGGAATCTCGCTCCAGGTCGCTCCCATCTTCGTGCAGGTAAGTTGTTCATGCCGACGAAGCACGCGCTTCGAACGTCACGTACGGCAACGAAATCGGCTCGCTTGAACGAGTCCGCGTTTTTTGGAGCCGCAGCGGATGACGCGGCGCAGAAGCCGTGGCCGCCGAATGTTCACTCCTGTTCAGTTTTGTTCATCATGTGGGCGGTACTCTGCCCTCGTGCGGTGCTTTGAAATGAATCACGCCTTCAGCGCGATGTCCACGGCGCGCAAGCGATCCACCGGTTCCTCGGAATCGAGTAGGTTGCGGAGCGTCCTCAATGCCTCTCGTTTGACTTTGCGCAACTCAGCATTGAATTCCGCCGCTTCGGCACGCGCCTGCTCGTCCAGAGCCACGCCTGCAGCCTGAACCGCGTCCGAGAACGCCGGATCCTTTTTCCAGCGGCCAATCGTGTGTTCGTCCCTCTGGATGCGCCGCCCCACTTCGGTGGCGGAAAGCCCTTGCGCCAGCAGCACCGCTGCGCGCCTCTTGGCTTCAGTGAGTTCATGCTGGACGGTGGCTTCCATTTCGCTCTCCGTCAGATGTTGCTGAACGTGTTCATGCTGTTCGAAGTCGTACGCAAATGGCGATGCCGTCGATGCCGGAAATCAGTCGCGCCGCTCAACGTCGTCTTCGACAATATCGGAAGAAGTCGTCGACATAGCTCTCGCAAGTCCGGATGTAATCGGCGACGTCAAAGAGATTGGTGCCGTCCCACCCGAGGCTCGTGTGGTTTGCGTTCATTTGATTCGCTACACCGTTCTCATTCGCACAGCCAGGAGCTTCGCAATCCAGTGCGCTGACCACCCTCCACCACTCCTCGGAGCGCATGCACTGAACGGCAATTTCGCGCCAACTGTCGAGGGGATCTTCCGTACCGAGATCGAATTCAAGATCTTGGTAGCGCGCGCATACGAGGACCGTCAACCAACGAACCCGTGACGCGATTCCTTCCTCCTCGAAGTCGATTTCCGGGTCGAAGCCCGTCAAGGAAAGCATCTTGCGCAGGGTCGTCGTAATGACGTGACGCAGAGTCAGGAAGCATCCCCAAACGTGATCGATGCCGGCCTCGCTCAACTCTGCACTGCCATACACCGATACAAATGACTTATCGGATGGATCAGTATTCGGGTAGTTTGTCGTCATGGCTTGGCCTCGCTGGGAAGGCCGCACCCCGCCAAACTAAGGATGCCGGGTACGCGATCGGACGAGGCGACACCGCTGCAACCGAGACGAATCAGCTCGTGACGGCGCGGGCTTGATACGCGCCCGATTGCTTGAGACCGGAGAAGAGTTGTGTCGCTGACGCCGCGACAACAGGCGCGCGAGATGCTGGGCCTTAGGTGTTGGATACCCAATCTTGCCAAGATAAAAAGAACTCCGAGTGCGCAGCTCATGAGATCTCCTGTCGAAGAAAGGGTAGATCAACATGAACTCAGCCTCACGGCTGTTCGCACTCGGCTAAGAGGGCTCCGCCGGTTCCCAGCGGGTTT
>JADLEZ010000162.1 GCA_020845855.1 Burkholderiales bacterium | reverse complement strand
CGTCCTAGTCGGTGTAGCGCGGCGGGTCGGGATCCGTGCGCCAGTCGTGGTCGGGCTTGGGCACGCGGCTCATCCATTGGCGCACGAGCTCGACGTGCTCGCGCTCCTCTTCGGCGAGGCGCTCCGCGGCTTCGCGGACCGGCGCCGCCGCGGCCGCGCGGGCGAGCCCGGTGAAGAACGCGAGTGCGCGCTCCTCCGCCGCGAGTGCGATCTCGAGCGCGTGATACGGCTGCATGAGGTAGTGCACGTCGTCGTAGGCCGCGGTCTCCGGGCCCTCCGGCTCACCCAACGACGCGGCTTGCGCGGGCGGCGCGCCGGTCCAACCCATTTCGTTGCGGATCGTTTCAGCGTGCAGGGTCTCGATGTGCTGCATGCGCCGGAAAAGCGTCGCTACTTCCGGGTTGTTGTGCGTTTCCATGACGTCGGCGAGCTCGCCGTAGCGCTCGGCCGCCTCGAGCTCGATCGCGAGCGCGTTGGCCATGAGCTCGGCCAGCGTCTCGGGCGCCGCCGACCCCGCCGCCGGCGCGTCGGGATCCCCGGCCGTGACGCGCATGGCCGTCATGAATACTCCTTCGCGCTCATAGCAGGAATTCCTCCTCGAGCTCGGCGGGCGACTTCGCATGCTCCTTGCGGCCGAGCGGATACGGCACGCGGTTGCCCGCGTACAGGACGCCGATGTTGAAGCCGTCGTCGGTCATGATCCGGCGCGCGGCGCGGGCCGGATCGTCGGTCACCGCGACCGGCGCCGGGTGCACCCTTTCCTTCCACTCGCGCTGCTCGGGCCGGAAGGTCACGCAGGGGCTTAAGATCTCGACGAACGAGAACCCCGGGTGGCGGATCGCCTGCGCGATGATGTCGGCGGTGCCGTTGGGGTCGCCCGAGAACGCGCGGGCGACGAAGTTCGCACCCGACGCGAGCGCGATCACCAGCGGATGGAACGCGCGCACGCCGGTGCCGCCGGGCGAGAGCTTGCTGTCCCAGTCCGGTTCGGTGGTCGGCGACGGCTGCCCCTTGGTCATGCCGTACACGTGGTTGTCCATCACGAGGTAGGTGAGGTCGACGTTGCGCCGGCAGGCGTGCAGGAAGTGGTTGCCGCCGATGGAGTAGCCGTCGCCATCGCCGCTTGCGACCAGCACGGTGAGCTCGGGGCGGGCGACCTTGAGGCCGGTAGCCGCGGCGAGCGAGCGTCCGTGCACGCCGTGGAAGCCGTAGCACGCGGTGTACGCGGGAATGCGCGACGAGCAGCCGATGCCCGACACCACCGCGACCTCGTGCGGCGGCACGGCCACCTTGGCGAGCGCCTTGGTGACCGAGGACAACACCGAGAAATCCCCGCAGCCGGGGCACCAGATCGGCTTGTAGCTCGACTTGTAGGCGGCGTGCGTCAGCGGCGGCGCGCCCCTGGCCGCTTCGTCCATCGTCACCGCGTCGTTCATCGTGCCCTCCATTCGAGGATCGCATTGGCGATCTCTTCCGGCCGCAACGGCAGCGGCCCCGCGCGGTGGAAGCTCGCGGGACGACCCGGCAGGTCGTAGACACCGCGCAGGTACCGCAAGAGTTGCGCGCCATGGTTCTGCTCGACGACCATCACACGGTCCACCCCTTCCAATGCGAGCGCCAGCGCCTCGGGCCGCGCGGGGGCGATGAGGCGCAGCGCGATCAGGCGCAAGGCCATGCCTTGGGCCGCGAGGCGCGCGATCGCTTCGCGCACGGCGGCCGTGGTCGAGCCGAACGTGATGACGGCGCAATCACCCTCGCCCTCCACATCCGCCCAGTGGGGCCCGTAGTCGTACACCTCGAGCTTGCGCGCGCGCTTGTCGAGCTGCAGCGCGTGGTCGCGCGCCTGGCTGCTCGGGATGCCGGCTTCCGTGTGCTCGAGGCCGTCCGCGGTGTAGACCACGCCGCGCGTGCCCGGGATCGCCATCGGCGACACCCCCGACTCCGTGTCGCGGTAGCGCTTGTAGTCGCTCGTGTCCGCCGCCGCGGTGAGCCGTTTCGCCACGAAGCCCGCGTCGCGCGGCCGGTCGATGATCGCACGCGACTGGCCCATGAACTGGTCGGACAGCACGATGGCCGGCGCCTGCAGGGCTTCGGCGAGCTCGACCGCCCACTGGGTGGTGGCGAGGCAGTCCGCGATCGACGTGGGTGCGACGACGATGCGCGGCGCATCGCCGTGCAGGCCGTTCACGGCGAACGCGAGGTCGCTCTGCTCGCTTTTCGCCGGAATCCCCGTCGACGGCCCGCCGCGCATGACGTCGACCACCACGATCGGCACTTCGGCGCTGCAGGCGAGGCCGATGCCCTCGGTCATGAGCGAGAGGCCGGGCCCGGCGGTCGCGGTCAGCGACGGCACGCCGCCGTACGAAGCGCCCACGATCATGTTCACCGAGGCAAGCTCGTCCTCCGCTTGCAGCAGCGTGCCGCCGACCGCCGTCAAGGCCGGCGCCATCCATTCGAGCAGCTCGGTCGCGGGCGTGATGGGATAGGCCGCCACGAAGCGCACGCCGCCGCGAATCGCGCCGTAGCCGGCCGCCTCGTTGCCGCTCACGAGCCAGCGCCGGCCGTGCGCGCCCGCGGCCGGCGGAAGCCGCGGCACGCCGTCGATGTTGGCCGCGGATTCGACCCCGCTGCGCAGCGCCGCGAGGTTCGCCTCGAGGCCTTCGGGCGTGCGGCGCCAGTCGTCGCGCACGGCGGCCTCGAGCGCGGCAACGGGAATCTGCGCCAGCGCGCCCGCGAGACCGAGCACCACCATGTTGATCCAGCTCCCGGGCACCGCCTTGGCCATCTTCTTGAGCGGCCGCGGCAGGAACCGCGCGCCGCTCGCCGCGAAAGCCTCGGGCACCTCTCCCGCCTCCGGGTCTCCGATCACGATGCTGGCGGCGCCGAGCGGGATCTCGTCGGCGAAGCGGTGAACGTTCTGCCAGTCGAAGGCGAGCAGCACGTCGAAGCGGTCGTCCAGCGAATCGACGGGAGTGGACGCGAGGCGCAGGAGCGCCGCGGCCTCGCCACCGCGGATTTGCGGGCCGCTGGTGCGCACCATGAGCCCATAACGGCCCGCCTTGGCCGCCGCCGTGAGGAGCAGCGTGCCCGCCGTCATCACCCCGCTGCCGCCGCTGCCCGCGAGCGCGATCGAGACTCCGGTGGCGACTCCCCGGCCCTTCGCGCGCGCGTTCCGCCCCGCGTTCGCTTCCTCCTGCTTCAGCACGACTTCCGCCACCCCGCCGCTCCTTCCACCCGATGGTGCGAAGTAGACCGGCTTCGCGCGCGCGTGCAATTGATGCATATCAATGCGCCGCGATTCGGCGCGCCGCAACATCGGCCGAAATCGGTATCGCGGTACCTATTTCACTTTTCGGACCCCCGATGAACGCTCCCGATGCCCTCCTCGCCGCGCGCGAGCACGTCAACCACGACCTCGCCGCCGACTTCGGCAAGCCCGGCGTGCGCTACGAGCTTCGGCCCGCGACACGACCCGACGGCAGCGTGGCCGCGGGTCTTTACAACGCCTGGATCACGCTCGACAACCCAACGCAGTACAACTCCTACACCACCGACATGGTGAAGGGAGTGATCCTCGCCTTCCGCGCCGCGAGCAACGCGCGCGACGTCAACTGCGTGGTGTTCACCGGCGCCGGCTCATCCGCCTTCTGCACCGGCGGCAACACCAAGGAGTACGCCGAGTACTACGCCGGCCACCCGCAGGAGTACCGGCAGTACATGCGCCTGTTCAACGACATGGTCAGCGCCATCCTCGCCTGCGACAAGCCGGTCATCTGCCGCGTCAACGGCATGCGCATCGGCGGCGGGCAGGAGATCGGCATGGCCTGCGATTTCTCGGTCGCGCAGGACCTCGCGCGATTCGGGCAAGCCGGGCCGAAGCACGGCTCGGCCCCGATCGGCGGCGCGACCGATTTCCTTCCAGTCATCGCCGGCGCCGAGCGGGCGATGGCCGCGTGCGTGCTGTGCGAGCCGTTCTCCGCGCACAAGGCGTACTGGATGGGGGTGCTCACCGACGTCGTCCCGGCGCTCGTGGTCGACGGCCGCTTCATCGCCAACCCGCTGGTCGAGACGCGCGCGCTCACCGACGAGTACGGCCGCTTCGTGTTCGGCGAGCCGCGCACGGGAGAGGCGCTGAAGGAAGGCAAGGCGCTGCTGGCGCGCGGGCGGGTCGACCTCTCGCGCCTCGACGCCCGGGTGGAGGAGCTGTGCGCGAAGATGCTGCTCACCTTCCCCGATTGCACCACCAAGACCCTCGAGGAGCTGCGCAAGCCCAAGCTCGACGCGTGGAACCGCAACAAGGAGAACTCCCGCGCGTGGCTCGCGCTTAACATGATGACCGAGGCGCGCGCCGGGTTCACGGCGTTCAACGACGGCCCGAAGGACGATCGCGAAGTCGACTTCGTGAAGCTGCGCCAGCGCCTGGCCGCCGGCGCGAGCTGGGTGGGCCCGCTGCACGACGACATCCAGCCGCGCGGGAAGCACGGTGCCTGACGCCGCAATCTCGCCGCTGCGCGCGCGGCTCGACCGCGACGGCACGCTGCTGCGGCTCACCCTTGCGCGCCCGAAGGCGAACCTCGTCGACGCCGCGATGATCGCAGCCCTCACCGACGCGCTCGCGCAGCACCGCGGGCGGCGCGGCCTGCGCGGCGTGCTGCTCGACGCCGAAGGCCCGCACTTCAGCTTCGGCGCCAGCGTGGAGGAACACCTGCCCGACCGCTGCGCGCAGATGCTCGCCGGGCTGCACGCGCTCCTGCTCGACATGCTCGACTACCCGGCGCCGATCGCCACCGCCGTGCGCGGGCAGTGCCTGGGCGGCGGGCTCGAGGTCGCGCTGGCCGGCGGCGCCATCTACGCCGCGCGCGATGCGCAGTTCGGGCAACCCGAGATGAAGCTCGGCGTGTTCGCGCCGGCGGCGTCGGTGCTGCTGCCGTGGTGGGTCAGCCAGCCCGCCGCCGAAGACCTGCTCCTGTCCGGCCGCACGATCGGCGCGCAGGAAGCGCATTCCATCGGGCTCGCGCAGCACGTCGTTGACGATCCGTTGGACGCCGCACTCGCGTACTTCGACGCGCATCTTGCCGGCAAGAGCGCAGCGAGTCTGGCACTGGGATTGTCCGCGGTGCGCGGCGCCCGGGTGCGCGAAGCGCGGGCTCGACTGCACGAAGTGGAGCGCCTCTATCTGGACAAGCTTATGCATACGCGCGACGCGAACGAAGGCCTCGCCGCTTTCCTCGCCAAGCGCGCGCCGGCCTGGGAGCACGCATGACCGGATGCGAGGCGCGGTTCGAGCATCCTGCTTTCAGCGCGGCCAAGGCGTGGAAGGCGGCGGCACCCGGCCGCAAGCGATCGACCACATGACTCTTTCTGCGAGGATCGAACATGGCTTTGCTTATCAATGACGCCTGCACCGCGTGCGACGCGTGCCGGCCCGTGTGTCCCAACGAAGCGATCAGCGCCGGCGACCCGCTCTACGTCATCGACCCCACGAAATGCACCGAATGCGTCGGCGCCCACGACGAGCCGCAGTGCAAGCTCGTGTGCCCGGCGGATTGCATCGTGCAAGACCCGGAGCACGAGGAATCGCCCGAGGAACTGCAAGCGAAGTACGAAGCGCTGCACGCGTGATCGAACGGCGATACAGCATCCGCCCCGCGTCATTCCGAAGCGTAATGCGCCGAGGGATCTGCTTGACGCAACTCGCTGATTCGACGCGATCGGGATAGGGGGACCGGGTTACCCCGGCCGCCCCTCCCACACCACCCGGCATGCGGGTCCGCACCGGGCGGTTCGAGAAGGTGAGGTCATGAGAGACGGGGT